>CAZFWL010000717.1:0-2506 GCA_964522775.1 uncultured Halomicronema sp. | reverse complement strand
AGCTGCAACATGCCTTCGTAAAATCGGCGGGCCATTTCAAGATCTGACACCATCACGGTGTAAACCTTGGGGGCACTGCTCAGGAACATCCACATGGCTCCGGCATAGCCGACCAGCAGCAGCACCATGATGCCCTGTGTAGACAAGATATCGACGGGTAGTCCCAAACCCAGAGGTAGCGTAAACCAGCTTTGCCCAACCACGTTTAATAAAATACTCATCAAATATTAGTCACTAATATAGCGGGGTCTTTTACTTCAGTACATCTCAAGTTTTCCTAGAAGCGTTCAAGGTTTCACCGAATTTTTTGCAGCTTTGCCAGAACTTCATCTAGTGTATCAAGGCCTCTAGGCTGTCTCTGTAACGCTGAACGCCTGAGAGGGCTGAAGGTTCGCCTCGCTAGCAAGCATTTGAAACAGCTGGCAATGGGGGCTAGCCGTCTGTAGAACACCTCCATTGCCGAGTGCTGGCGGTCTATTTTCTTGAAAAAGGGTTATTCAGTCTCAAAAACCTAGCTATAGTAAGAGCAATTTGTTGACATCCCTGTTTTCGGTGACTCACAAATCGTGCAAATTCCCAGCTTTCCTGAATGTAATCACGCCATCATCCAACAACTTGGGCATCTGAGCGATCGCGAGTTGTTGCAGCAGTTTAAGGCTGAACCTGAGGCTGGTCGTTACTTTACGGCGATTTTTTGTCGCTACAGTCCCGTGGTGTTCAGCTTGATTACGCATTCGGCGCGATCACCGGTACAGGCGGAATATTTGTTTGCCTTGACTTGGCGGCACATTTTGAATGAGCTAAGTGGGCTCGATTTGGATGCAGCAGCGGCTACGGTGGCTGGAGAAACTGAGCAAGGGCGATCGCTCTCTCTACAAAGTTGGCTGATCAACGTCACCGCATTGTGTATCAATCAAGCGGCCCTGCCGGAAGTAGAAGAAATTCATTATTCGCTTAACCAGGCCTCGCCGCCACTGTGGTGCTATGTCGAGCGATCGCTAGATCGACTCGATCCGCTAGAACGGCTCATCTTAGTCATGGCGCAAACCTTTCGGTGGAGCGACACGCGCATTGCGGCCTATCTGCAAGCCGAAGGCGAGCACATCAAACCGACTGAGGTCTCTGTGCGTCTCAAGCAAGCAGGGCAGAATCTGGAGGCGGCCTTACCCGAAGACATTCGCACGATTTATCTAGGCACGTTGCCCGCCGACTCATCCGATTCACTGCTACCCGATATGGTGGCGTCCGTTCCCATGCCAGAAAAGCCGATCAGTTAGTGTTGTTTCTGAGTTGGCGGTGATGATGACCTCTTTAGCGTTTCGTATACTCGGTGTCAGTGCGTTGTTCTTGGGGAGTGCGATTTCAGTGCCGACGCTGGTGGCGCCAGTGCTGGCGCAATCTCCCCCGATTGAACAGCAACTCAATATACGGCGGCTTGAGTTTGAGCGTAGTCGAGAGCGCCAAAAGGCCGAACAGTTATTAGACTTGGCTGATCGCAATTTAGCTCGGAATCAAGTGGATGAGGCGATCGAAGCCTGGGAAGCAGCGCTCGATATCTATGCCAGCTTGGGCGATCAAACTGCAATGCACCAGGTCATGGAACTGCTTACCAAGACGCTAATTGCAGAAAATGCCTTTACCGATGCCGAAGTTGTGATTCAACAACAGCTGACGCTGGCACGTGAGCAAGATAACCGCGTCAGCGCAATGAATGCGCTCAACAATTTAGGCGTGGTGTATTTGCAAGTTGGCCAACTAGAACAAGGCATCGTCGCCATCACCACCGCCCGAGACATTGCCGAAGCACTCGCGGATCCGCCGGGCCTGGGGCGATCTCACAGCAATTTAGGGCTGGCAGCTCGACTCTCTGGCGATTTAGAAGAGGCTCGCGACCAGTACGCAATAGCCTTGCTTTACCGCACTCAAACTAGCGATTTCGCTGGTTTGGCCAACTCTTATAACAGTTTGGGCGCGATTCACCGAGAGCTGGACAACGACGAGCAAGCCCTCTTGGCGTATTCACGCGCGCGCGAAACGGCGCTAGCGAACAACCACTTACCGACCTTACTCCCCGCACTGGATGGCTTGATTGGCATTTATGCTGATCGCGAAGATCTTGAAAACCTGCAAACTTACGTCGCAGAGCGGACAGCGATCACACCCAAGCTGGCACCGCCCGAGCAGCAGTTAGGGATGTACATTGGCTTAGGTCGCTATTACGCTTTGCTCAGGGATTACCCTCGGGCGCAGGTCGCCTATGATGAGGCCTTAGCGATTGCTGACGCGATCGGTGCAGCTACGAAACGCACCTTTGTATTGAATCAACTGCAAGACTTGGCCCTGCTCAACGAGACGGAATGAAGTCGTCCAGGCAAGCTGTGATTCAATTTTCTGGGCACCTTCCACACTGCCCAATTTCAGTTTGGCCATCGGCCAAAGGTTTGCGGTACAGTGAGCATCGCCCCTTTCTAATAAATTATTGGCAAAAGGGCGGCTAAATCCCCAC
>CAZFWL010000716.1:0-2506 GCA_964522775.1 uncultured Halomicronema sp. | reverse complement strand
ATTTCATCAATCAGAATTATGAACACGTCTTCGGGATGCTGCTCTAGCAGCACTTCCTCAAAAAAGCGCTGGAGCTTTTGCACTGGGGGCAATTCGCCCTGATCTTGCCACCACTTTTTGTAATGCCCCTGGCTAAAAAGGCCCAGCCCGCGCCACAGGTCAGCTACCAGGCCGCGATACCACTGGCTGGCAGTCACCTGTTGGCTACCCAGGCTGCTAATATCCACCGTGGCGCAA
This sequence comes from uncultured Halomicronema sp., assembly GCA_964522775.1. Lineage (GTDB taxonomy): Bacteria > Cyanobacteriota > Cyanobacteriia > Phormidesmidales > Phormidesmidaceae > Halomicronema. Next base: position 2,269 of record CAZFWL010000716.1, on the reverse strand, counting down.
CGACAACCGGCCAGTTCTAATTTGCGGAGCGTTTGCACCAATAGGGAAGATTTGCCCATTTGGCGGCTGTTGAGCACGTAGCAAAATTCCGCTGCCTGCAAAGCCTGAGTTAACTGGGCGTCAGCTTGACGCGATACGTAACTGGGCAGGGCTGGCCGTAAACTACCCCCGACCTGGTAGGGCATCGCGGGTGATTCGGCAAATTGGGTTGCAAAGGAAGCCACAGCCATTCCCCAGGAAATTACAAGAACGAGGTTACGGTGACGCGATCGCGGCCTAAACGCTTGGACTCGTACAGCACCTGATCGGCGGCCTCAATAAGCTGACGAGCCGTTTGTCTCTGAGCGGAAAGCGCGACGGCAACGCCAATGCTGACCGTCACTCGGGGCATCTCGCCGTGGCCCGTTTGCTCGCTGATCTGCGATCGCAGCGATTCGGCCCGCTTTTCGGCCGTGAGCAGATCGGTGTTGGGCAAAATGATGGCAAACTCTTCACCCCCAAAACGGGCGACAAAATCGGGTGCGGTTCTCGTGTTCGTGCGCAAAATATCGGCCACCTGCCGCAGACACTGATCCCCCGCTAAATGCCCATAGCGATCGTTGTACGTTTTGAAATGGTCCACATCACACAGCATTAGAGTGAGGGGTTCTTGGGTTTGGCTCAGTCGCTGCCAAGCAATCTGGAGCCGCAGATCAAATGCGCGGCGATTTGGAATTTGGGTGAGGGCATCGGTATTGGCCAATTGCTGGAGCCGTTGATTTTCTTGTTGCAATTGGCTCGGCGTGGTTATGGGGGCAGGCGGCGCGGGGGCAGCAAACTCGGCAGCAAAATAACGCCTATACAGTGCACACGACAACTGATAGCGATCGCCGTCGTAGTAGATGAGACCCACACTCTCAAGCTGGTAAGCCAAGTGCAGCGGTAATTGGATGCCGTTAGGGGCGTTGACTAATTGCTGGAGCGCATCAATGAGGTCTGGCTGGTGTCGAATGGACGCATAACAACGCCGCAAATAATCGCCCCAGACCCCCGACGGCTGCATTGCTTGCTCTAAAAGCGTTTGAGGTTCATCGGCTAAATGGGGAAGTTGTGCCAGTACGGCATGGGTCAGATAGGGATGGCCCCCCACCAGGGCCATGAGTTCGTCAATAAACAGCCCGTAAGCTTCCCCCAATCGCTGTGGTCCCCGGTAGCGTTCGGCCAGTTCTTGCACCTGTGCTGTGGTGAACGGTGGCAGCTTTAGTTGCTGACCCACGTTGAACGGGGACTGTTCTAGCTGCAGCGGCACGTACACGTCAGTGCAGTAGGCCAAGACCAAGCGCAAATTTTGCCATAAGGGCGATCGCTGGGCCTGCTCATGCCAAAACCGCAGCAGTGAGAGAAAGTCACCCGCCACCTCTTCATACTCAAACACCCGATTGATTTCATTGATCACCAAGACCAGCGGGGAATTGAGCTGCCGCAGTAAGTGATTTTCAAAATAAATGGTGCAGCTCACCTTACTGCCAATCTCTTCGTCCCACCAGTCGTCGAGGTCAGGGGAAATGCCCAGTTGTTGAGCGGTCAGTCGACAAAACCAGCGCAGTAGCGTATCCAGATTGGCAAAGCAGGTCTTTTCCGCCTGCAAAAAGTCAATCTTGCCGGTTTGATGGCCCTGCTGCTGAGCTTGGTCGATGACCCGCATCAGCAAAGAACTTTTGCCCATTTGAGTGGGGGCTTTGATGCGCAACAGACTGCCCGGGCGAGCGATCGCCGCATAGGCAAACGCTTCCACTGGTGGTCGCTCAATGCAAAAGGTCGAGTCAATGCCCAATGGGCCAGTGGGTCCAATTGCCAGAAATGTCGATGGTTGATGCACAGGGGTCCTACCGAATGCAGTGCTCGATAGATGGACTACATTTTGGTTAAATCTTTCTTTACTATGCACTTAATTAGGCTATGAATCACCCTGTAACAACCTTGGGCAACGTCGCCAACTGGGCAGACAGACCCTGTTGTTAGGCGTCAGTGGCCCCTGGGGCATGGAACAGCCTTGCCCAACGCCAGTTCTGACGTGCAAAAAAGCTGAAGAAATCGCGGAATTTTTCTGGTCGCTCATAAGGTAAGGAAAAGCTGCAATGGAGCGATCGCCCATGGTTCTTTCGGTAACACCGGTCAATTGGCCAGCTCTGCAAAACGGTTCCGACATTCGTGGCGTGGCGATTGCGGGAGTGCCCGACGAGCCGGTTAACTTGACGCCAGATGTGGCCAAGACCTTGGGTAAAGCCTT
>CAZFWL010000715.1:0-2510 GCA_964522775.1 uncultured Halomicronema sp. | reverse complement strand
ACCCCGATCGCTGCCAGCCCGACCGCAATCTGTTGTCCCCGCAGCAGCCGCTCCTGCAAAAACACAAACCCCAGCAGCACTGTCACCAGCGGATTGATGAAGTAACCGAGGCTGGTTTCCACGACGCGATCGCTATTCACCCCGTAGATATAAAGACCCCAGTTGCAGGTCAGCAATGTGGCCGTCGCCAATAACAGCTGCAAACTTTTGGGGGACTTGAGCAGTGCCCTGGCCTCCGCCTGCCGCTGCTGCACCAGCAAAATGCCGCTCAAAAATACCAGCGACCAAATCATCCGGTGACACAGCACCTCCACCGGCGAACTTTGCTGAAAGAACTTCCAATAAATTGGGAGCAGCCCCCAAGCTCCGTAGGCTAGCAGCGCATAAAGACTGCCTGCCCGCGCCGTTGACGGTGATGATTGAGGCGATTCGTTCAAACGGCCTCCTTGTAGAGCAAAGCCCATATCCTAACAGGGGAAACTGAGTCTGAATGCAGCGCGCTCTCGCTCAATATCCTGTCCTCCTTTCTCCTAATGCTCCGCCGCTCCCCGGCTCTAGTTGTCCCCTCCCATATCCCCTGCCCCCGCATTCATGTCTGCAAACCCGTGCGATAAGATGGCAGAGCAAAATTGATGCCGCCATTAGAGGGGAAAGTTCGGTGCGTGAAGCGTTTCACTAATCCGGCACTGTGCCGCAACTGTGATGAATCTCTGCCGATTATCCGGTACGGGGCTCTCAGTCAGAACACCCGCTGGTGGCTTTGTATCTTGACCGCCTGCGATGCACAGGCTCGGAGATCAATCACGAATGACCACTGCGCAAATTTTGACTCACCCGGGTGTCTTTGACGCCGATCAAGCCCTCACGCTGACCCCGCTGCCCGAACAGCGTCCACTGTTACTGATTGGCCACGGCAGTCGCGATGCCCAAGGCCGCCAAAATGTATTGGACTTTGCCGCTGCGTATCAAGCATTGGACTCGTCCCGCCCGGTGATTCCCTGCTTTTTAGAGCTGACGGAGCCGACTATTCAGGATGGCGTCGATCGCTGTGTCGAAGCGGGCTATACCGATATTTCGGCTCTACCCGTCCTGTTGTTTGCCGCCCGGCACAATAAGTTCGATGTCACTAACGAATTGGATCGGGCGCGGCAACGGCATCCCCAAGTCAAGTTTCACTATGGACGGCACTTTGGCATTGCCCCCGAAATTTTGGATTTGTGGCGCGATCGCCTCACTCAGCTCGATACTCCGGCTTACAACCCCCAGCAGATTGAGCGCCAAGACACCGTGCTGTTATTTGTTGGTCGCGGTGCCAGCGACCCCGATGCCAATGGCGACGTCTATAAACTGGCGCGCATGGTGTGGGAAGGCAGCGGTTATGACACTGTGGAAACTTGCTTCATTGGTATCACTCACCCCCGCTTGGAAGAAGGCTTTCGCCGCGCCCGGCTGTATCAGCCTAAGCGCATCATTGTGCTGCCCTACTTCCTGTTTACCGGCGTACTGATGAAAAAGATTCAAGACATCGCCGCCCAGCAGCAGGTCATCAATCCTGAAACTGAGGTCATCTGCCTGCCGGAAATGGGCATTCATCAGCAGTTGCTTGGAGTCATGCGCCGTCGCGAAATTGAGACCCAAACGGGGTCGGTCGCCATGAACTGTGAAATGTGTAAATTCCGATTAGCCGCTTTTGAGGCGAACGGTAGCAGCCATGGGCACGACCACAGCCATGGGCATGAGCACGGACATCATCACGGTCACGGACATCACCATGACCATGAGGGTGAAATGCCGGATCCCTACGCTGAGCCTGCTCAATATCACGATCGCATTTGGCAAGTTCCGTAGCAGTATGTTGAAGGCGGATAGTTAGCTCCCTACCTGATTGATGGGCTACAAATCACGGATTTGAGCAAGCATTGTATCGTCGCTATCTTTATCTCTCCGCTGAAAGCTGCACTGCCATTTCTGTACGAGAAGACACCTCAAGCTTGCGAAAGATCTTTTTCAGCGCCTGCTTGACCGAATTCTCAGTGATGTAGAGTTCAGCTCCCACCTCTGCATTCTTTTTGCCTTGGGCGACCAGCTCAGCAATCTGCCGTTCACGGGGCGTGAGGCGAGCCGCCAGGGTTGTATTAGGCTGGGGCAAGCCTGGGCTGGGCGGAATACGCACGGTCGCTGCCCAGACGGATAGATGCAGGCAGATCGCACTCACATCAGCTAACTCACTGCTATTAAATGCTGGCTGAGATTTCTCGCGAGTACAGCCCAAAACGCCACTAAGCTGACCTTTTGTCACAATTGGGCCTGCCATCACATGCCAGTGATCTGGTCGAGGGCAGATAAGCTGCCAAGCTTTGGGAGAGGTAACCAGACTTTCGTGAACGGGGGCATGTTGCTCGACCAGATAGCGCGCAACTGGATTGCGTTCGGTTGACAGAACTGTTTCTACCGCCTTTTTGAAAGTGGGGTTTGAGTTGCGTTCTGCGGCCAGGATGCGATCAAAAAAG
>CAZFWL010000714.1:0-2511 GCA_964522775.1 uncultured Halomicronema sp. | reverse complement strand
GTTGCCGCGTTTTACGCTATCTGGTCAACCGCCCGCCAAGATCTGCCTTATCTCACCGATGGCGTGGTGGTGAAACTCAACGACTTTTCTCTGCAACGTCAGTTGGGCTTTACGCAAAAGTTTCCCCGCTGGGCGATCGCCCTCAAATATCCTGCCGAAGAGGTGCCGACGCTAGTCAAAGCGGTGTCGGTGCAAGTGGGTCGCACCGGAGCCGTCACGCCCGTCGCTGAACTCGACGCTGTGCAACTGGCAGGCACTACAGTTTCCCGTGCCACCCTGCACAATAGCGATCGCATCCAAGAGCTCGACCTGCATGTCGAGGATACGGTGGTCGTGCGTAAAGCGGGGGAAATCATTCCCGAAGTGGTGCGGGTGCTGGCGGAACTCCGCCCCGCAGATGCCACCCTTTTCCAGATGCCGACCCACTGCCCCGAGTGCGGCGAGGCGCTGGTAAAACCGGAAGACGAGGCGGTAACCCGCTGCATTAATGCCTCCTGTCCCGCGATTGTGCGGGGGGCATTAATCCACTGGGCGCGGCGTGATGCGTTGGATATCAACGGCATCGGCAGTAAATGGGTGGAGCAGTGGGTCGATCAGGGGCTAGTTCGGTCTGTCGCGGATCTGTATGACCTGACCATAGAGCAGCTTATGCAGCTCGATCGCATGGGCGAAAAACTGGCGACGAAAATTGTGGAGGCGATCGCCACGTCCAAACAACAACCCTGGTCGCGGGTGCTCTATGGTCTCGGTATTCGCCATGTCGGCACGGTCAACGCAAAAGTCTTGACCCAGGAATTTACCTCCGTTGAGGCGCTCAAAGCCGCCAAAATCGAAAACATCGAAGCGGTCTACGGTATCGGCCCCGAGATTGCCCAATCCGTTTATGAATGGTTGCGCAACCCCGCTAATTGGCACCTGATCGAACAGCTCAGCGCTGCGGGAGTGCAGTTAGAAAGTACAGAAACTGTCCCGCAGACTCCCCCTGAAGACTTGCCGCTCACGGGCAAAACTTTGGTGTTGACTGGTACTCTGCCGTCTCTCAGTCGCAACGAAGCCAAAGCGCTTATTGAGCAGGCGGGGGGCAAAGTTACCGGCAGCGTGAGTGCCAAAACCTCTTATCTGGTGGCTGGTGAAGAAGCGGGCTCGAAACTGGTGAAAGCAGAAAAACTCGGCATTCCCCAGTTGTCAGAAGCCGATTTACTGACGTTGATCGGTGAGCCTCAATAGAAAAACTGAACTTCAGATCCGATCACCTGAATTTATCTGAACTTTTCCCGTTGTCGTTCTCTGGTGGCTAAGCGACTATGTAGACATCCTGTAGACTCGCGTGTGCTCCTTGAGCACAAGCCGAGCTGGAACTCTTCTTAGAAGGTGCTCCAGCTCGGTTTTTCATATTTAAACCACAAACCAGAAAACTTGCAGAGATGAGGTGACGCGATCGCTCTACTTATCTCTGCATCATGGAGAGCCAGCAAGGGTTTCTCCTGACCCTAGCGCCCCGAGTCTGATGGGCAGAGCGGTAGGTGTCACAATAGAAGCGTGCAAAGTGGAGGTAGCTTGATGCCTGAGAAAAACTATTCCTGGAAAGGCAGCCCCAATGCGGGCTTGGTGTTGGCGCTGATTGCCTTAGGGGCAGGCGTCTTGCTCATTTTGGCAGGCTTCAGCTAAGGCAAAAGCGACGATCTCCCCAAGTGGTCAAGGGGCGATCGTCGCTTTTAGAGATACTCAACTTTGATTAAGGAGAACTGTTTCTAAACCTGCCTTTCAAGCATCTGTACAGAACCAGTTCTATCTCAATTAGTCACCATCGTTACTGCCGCCGTGAGGCCGTGAGTTTCCTGGATCGCACCCTTCAGAACCGTTACCTCGGCCCTGATTACAGTTGCTGCGATCATCGTCGTCGTCATCGTCATCGTCGTCATCGTCATCGTCGGTAATCACAGTGTCAGTCTCTGTGGTGGTCTCCGTGATAGTCGTAGTGTCGACCGTTTCAAAGAAACCAACCACATCCACGATGTACTGGGAGTAGAACATTTCCACCAGATTCATACTCGCCATTGCCTGATAGAGGTACGAGCAGGCTTCGGCGCGAGTCACCAGATCAAATAGATTCAACTCAGTGACGACGGGATAGTTAACGATGATGCCCCGTTCTACCAGCGCGGCCACGATTTCACGATATTCCACCGGAATGGTATCGGCATCATCAAACACGCTGAGGATTTCTTCGACCGTGGTGGTGGTGGATACGATTTCGGTGTAGCCGAGCGATCGCGCCAGCATGACCCACATTTCCAACTTGGTCAGAGTCGATTCGGGCTCAAAGGTATCGTCATCCGCCAGGTCAATCCATCCTTGTGAATAGGCCGCCTGCAAGGCGTCATATGCCCAGTAGTACTGCGAGACATTGCGAATATTCACTACTTCGCGCACGGCAGTTTTATTGAAGGCTTTGGTGACCATGGCCGCGTAGTGAGCCTTGGTGAGGTAAGAATTCGGTAAGGAAAGAGT
>CAZFWL010000713.1:0-2519 GCA_964522775.1 uncultured Halomicronema sp. | reverse complement strand
CGTTGTTGCCAGGGTTCACAGTGATCTCTGGCCCCAATGGGTCTGGCAAGTCGAATATTTTGGATGCGCTGTTATTCGCACTGGGCTTGGCAAGTTCACGGGGAATGCGAGCCGATCGCTTGCCCGATCTGGTTAACCAGACGCACATCGGTCGGAGATCGACAGCGGAAGCGACGGTCACTGTCACCTTTGACATTACGGATGTCTCACCCGACCTAATTCTGGATCGCAGCGCTCCTAAGGTTGAAGAGGATGCCGATAGCGCGATCGAGGTTGAGGCCAAACCAGCGGAGCCGGAAATGTCGGCTGCGGCCCTCCAAGATCCGGCAATAACAGCAGACGAGAGCGACAATAAAGTTGTCCCACTGCCCACGCATCGTGAGTGGACAGTGACGCGTCGCCTCCGCGTGACGAGCCAGGGCACCTACACTTCCAACTACTACATCAACGGCAACCCCTGCACGCTGACCGAACTGCACGAGCAATTGCAGCGATTCCGCGTGTATCCCGAAGGCTACAACGTGGTGCTGCAGGGCGACGTCACCAGCATCATTTCCATGAACTCGCGGGAGCGTCGCGAAATTATTGATGAATTAGCGGGGGTAGCATCCTTCGATCGCAAGATCAATCAGGCGATGGAAAAGCTGGAAGTCGTGCGGGAGCGTGAAGAACGTTTTCGGATGGTGGAGCAAGAATTAATCACCCAGCGTGATCGCCTCGCCCAAGATCGCCTGAAAGCAGAAAAGTATCAGCGCTTGAAAGCCGAGCTCCATACTCGCAACGAATGGGAAACAGTGTTGACCTGGCGACAACAGCAACAACAGGTCAATGCGCTGCGCCAGATGATTCAGCAGGATGCGGAAGCGATTCAACAATTCGGCGTGCAGGTGCGTGAGTTAGAAGGCACCATGCAAACCACCGGTGAAGAACTCACGGCGCTGAACGCCCAAGTCAAAGCGCTGGGCGAAGATGAGCATTTGGCACTGCAGTCGCAATTAGCCACGCAAGAGGCGGAATTACGGCAAATGCAACGGCAGCAGCAGGGATTGACCACCGAGAGCCAGACGACGGCGGCCAATCTGCGGCAAAGCCAAATCAACTTACAAGAGCAGCAACAAACTCTGGCGCGGCTGACGGAAGAAATTCAGGTCTTGCAACAGGGCGAATTGGTTACCCTCACCCGGCACCTGGAAACAGCCCAAAAAGCCTTGGCAGCAAAACGAGAGGCCACGAGCGCGATCGCCAGCGCTTCCCAGGCCTGGGTCGAAGAGCAAACCCAGCGCCGTCGCCAAATTGAGGATTTACTCCGCACGCTGGAACCGCAGCGATCGGAACAGGTGCGGCTACAGGAACGAGTCAGTCAGCTCACCCAACAAATTGCGGAGTTATCCGCCAGCGTCCATGAACTAGCCCAGCAAATCGACGCTCGGGAGACGCCGGAGTCCACCGGAGAAGGCGAGGCTTCCAGCGCAGAAGCCAACATTCAACGCTTGGCTCAGGTGGTCGCCGATGCCGAACAAGAGCTGAAGTTACAGCAAGAAACTCAACAGCGACTGCTGCAAGAGCAGCGCCAGAAACAGCGCGAACTCGACAAACTCGAAGCGCAAACCCAGGCCATCCAAGAAAGTCAGGGGACCCAAGCCACTCAGATTTTGATCGACAGTGGTTTACCCGGCATCAGTGGGCTAGTAGCACAGCTGGGCCGGGTTGATCCCCGCTTCCAACTGGCGTTGGAAATTGCCGCTGGGGGACGTTTAGGATACTTGGTGGTCGAAAACGACCAAGTCGCGTCCCAAGGCATTGCGTTGCTGAAACAGCGACGGGCCGGTCGCGCTACCTTTTTGCCGCTGAACGCCATTCGCGTCCCGAGAATCAATCGCATTCCCGACTGGAAGCGACCCGATGGGCTGGTGAATTACGCCGTTGACTTGATTGACTGCGATGATCGCTATCGCAAAGTATTTGAATTTGTTTTCGGTAGCACCGCTGTGTTTGAGACCCTACAGGCAGCGAGAAGCCACCTGGGGCAATTTCGGATGGTCACCCTCGATGGCGAGCTACTGGAAACTAGTGGTGCCATGACGGGCGGCAGCCTGAGTCGACAACGAGGAAGGCTACATTTCGGCACCGTGGAAGCGGGAGAATCGGAGGAAGCGATCGCCCTGCGCGATCGACTGGCCGAAATTGACCAAATCCTCCACCATTGTGAGCAGCGCATTGCTGCCGCGAGAACCGCCGTGAAAGCAGCCTCCGACGATTTGCTCGAAGCGAGACAACAGCACCGTGAGCAGGCCCTACAAACTCAGCAGGTTCAGCAGCAATTGCGGCAATTACAGCAGCAGCGCGCTCAAGGCGAAGCACGGTTGGCCCAATATCAAGCGGAACTGACTACCGCTCAAAGTCGCCTCGCCGAACTCGCGACAGAACTGCCGGAACAAGAGGCCGAACTACAGGCCCAACGTGAGGCGCTGGCAGACCTAGAGCAATCCCAAACCCACAGTGAATGGCAGCAAGCGCAA
>CAZFWL010000712.1:0-2522 GCA_964522775.1 uncultured Halomicronema sp. | reverse complement strand
GAGCTAGCCAATCAGGCGGAGCAGATTTTTCGTTTCTTACAATGAATCAACCCTGACTTTTGCTGTAACCACGAAAGCGATCGCGTTATGGGCCGTGTTGTGATTGCTGTACCTTGGCCAGCCAGTAGCTAGCTGAGTCGCTGACGACGTAGCAGAATCGGCACAATTGAGAGAAATCCCAAAAAGCCCAGCGCTAATGAGAGTGGCCATAAGCCCTTGCCTTGAACCGCTTCTAACCCAGCAAGACCAATCCAGGTATAAGCCACCGTCCCCGGAGCAATGCCGATTAACGTACCCCAAAAAAACGCCCCTACAGGCGCTGACGTAAGGCCAAACAAGAAGTTGACCAGGCAAAACGGTGATAGCGGCGCAAAGCGCACCGCTAAGACACAGTTAAAGGAGTGGGTATCCATCAACTTGTCGATGTTGCGATAAATTTTGCGCCTAGCAAACCGTTGGCGAAACCAGTCTTGTAGCAGGTAACGCGCTACCCAAAAAGCGGCAGTTGCCCCAACCGTCGCGCCAATCAACGACCACAGCGACCCCCACCAAAGCCCGAATTTTACTCCCCCTAGCAACACGAGTAGTGTGCCGGGCACCCCTACCATAGTGGCCAAGATATGAGCTGTGAGAAAGGCTGGAACTGCCCAAGGTCCTAAAGAGGCAAAGGCATCTACCAGGGCTTCAGGATCAAACAGTAGAGAGATGTTTCGTATACATAACGCCAGGATTAACCCTAGCAACACTAATACCCAGAAAGGCTTTTTGCGGAACACGGTGGTCATGGGAGTGGCACTTAAGATCGGTAAGTCAGGGCTTAGTGTGATTTAACTGAGTCGGTATATTCGGCGGGAGCAAGCAAAAGTCGCTGCCAAAGGTTAGCTAGGCCGACATGGCTTCACCGTTCTCGTCACTCGCATCAGGTACTGATTCCTTAAGAGCTTTGCGAGCAATGCGGGTGACGTAAACCGTCACCGCCACAGTCGCGATGAACGCAATGATCCGAATAGTCCAAGTAATGGTTGGATTGCTGGGAGTCTCTCCTGCGCCCAAAGTCGCCAGGTTCCCCGCTAGAGAGCCTAAATAGACGTACATAATGGTGCCGGGAATAATGCCCGTCGTGCCCAGCACATAGTCTTTTAGAGATACTTTGGTCAGTCCGAGGGCGTAATTCAGCAGGTTGAACGGAAACGCGGGCGATAAGCGAATGAGAAAAATGATTTTGCGGCCTTCGCGGGCGATCGCCTCATCGATCGCCTTAAATTTCTCATTACTTTCAACCTTTTTACTTACCCAATCGCGGGCGATGTAGCGCCCTACCAAAAATGCGGCTGTCGCTCCTAGCATCGCTCCAATAAAGACGTACAGTGAGCCCTTGACCACACCAAATACGACTCCTGCCCCCAGCGTCACGACCGAAGCCGGAATAAACGCCACCGTCACCACGACGTACAGCACAATGAATGCCAACGGCGCAATCCACCCTAAACTATCGACCCAAGCCAAAGCATTGACCAGCGCCCCTTGAATTTGAGCGACCAAACCGGGTCCTGACTCTGTCGCCGTCGCCTGAGCGAGGGCCGGTAACATCGGTACTAATACCAGCGTGAGCATGGTTAATCCACCCAACTGCAACCAACGGTAAGACCGCCGTCTTAAGCTTACGGGAAGTTGATCATAGAGAAAATTCATAGGTTTGCCTTTTGGTAAAAAGTGCAGTCAAGGGACAGTTGAAACAAGGCCGATGTCAGCCGATTGGGCTAGTCGGTCAGGGCTCCTCCACAGCTCGAGCCACTACCGGCCGTGCAGCCATAGCAGTAAGGGCGAGTTTGCACAGCGGCAATCACATCGAGCGACCCGGCAGCCAACAAGTGCTCTAGGGTAATGGCGACGCCATCGGGCGTATAGGCTGGAACGCCGGCCATTTGGTTGAAGTCACAGTCGTACACCCGCCCCTCATAGTCGATAGAGAGTTCACTGCGACACATCAGCCCCGAGACATTGGCTGGGTTGTGGTTAGCCGCTAGAAACTCGGTATAAGGGACTAAGAGACCCCGGTGTTCTAGCTGAAAGCGGGTCCGGCCAATAGGAATGTTGGTAATCGTCAGCAACTGGTTAAACGCAAGGCCAAAATTCTCAGCTAAGTACGTTTTGTAATCGCCCTCTAAAGCGGCTTGGCTCGGAGTCAGCCGAAAGTTTTCGTCTTTGGGGATGGGCGGGTTGTAGACCAAATCCAAAATCAGGTTGGGAGCCGTGCCATAACCTAGAGCATTGAGCTGCTGAATGGCCCGGATCGAACTGTCGTAAACGCCCTGACCGCGCATGCTATCCACATTGTCTGACAGATAGCAGGGTAGGGAAGCCACCACGCGCACTTGATGCTGAGCAAAATACTCGGGCAAGTCGGCGAATCCTGGCTCGAAAAAAATGGTCAGGTTAGAGCGCACAATAATTTCTTTGCCGAGGGCATGCGATCGCTCCACCAAAGGCCGAAAGCCATAATTCATTTCCGGCGCTCCCCC
>CAZFWL010000711.1:0-2525 GCA_964522775.1 uncultured Halomicronema sp. | reverse complement strand
CTTCAAAAAGATCGCCATGCCCCTGTCCGGTTTCGGGCTCCATTACGGGGACTGTAGAGGGAGGCCCCATTGCATGGCATTTTCAACCGATTCTGTGGAGACGAACCGACTGCTCGAGCATTTCGCCGCTGGCGATCCGCCCAGTCGCTCAAGGCCAGCTGGTGGAATGGCAGGTCACCGATGATCGTTTGGAAGATACTCTAGCCGCGGCCCGCCAAAGTGCGTGGGTGCAATTTGCCAGTCGGGTCTACCACTTAGACACCAGTCCGCGGACGTGGCTTTATCTCACGGATCAACTCACGGTGCAGTTTGCCCCTGAGGTCATAGCCGAACAAATACGAGTAATTGTCACTCGGCACGGATTAGCGATCGAGCAACCGCTCGAAGGCATTGCCAATACCTTTGTTTACCGCGTGACATCGGCAGCGATCGCCAATCCCCTCACAATTGCTAATCAATTGATGCGCTTGGACGAAGTGCTCACAGCAGAGCCCAATGTGGTGATGGCAACTGCACCGCAATATCGCCCTACGGATGATTTGTTTCGACAGCAATGGCACTTGACGACCGTTGCCAGTTCTTTAGTGACGTCAAATGCCCATATTTCAGCCGAAGCTGCGTGGGATCTAACCCGAGGCACTCGCTCTATCGTCGTCGCTGTCTGTGACGATGGCTTTGACCTCAACCATCCTGATTTGCAGGGACTCGGTAAAGTTGTTGGCCCGAAAGACCTCAAAGCTCAGGATGCAGTTCCTCTACCCGATGCTACAACCGATAACCACGGCACCTCATGCGCTGGACTAGCGATCGGCGAAGAAAATGCCCGCGGCATCGTGGGGGTGGCCCCTGGCTGTGCATTGATGCCCATTCGGATGACGGGCTTTTTAGATGATGCATCCATTGAGGGCATATTTCGTTGGGCCATGCAGCAAGGGGCTGCCGTCATTTCCTGTAGCTGGTCCCCCGCAGCCATCAAATATCCGCTGTCGCTGCGGCAGCGCCTGGCTTTGACCCAGGCGGCCACCCAAGGCCGCGATGGCAAGGGCTGTGTCATTGTGTTTTCGGCGGGAAATGCTAACCGTCCCGTGAATGGCACAGTGAATGAACGGGGCTGGCCACGCAATGCAGTGAGTGGTCGGGCAGAATGGCTGAGTGGATTTGCAGTGCATCCCGACGTGATCACGGTGTCAGCTTGCACCAGCCTCAACCGCAAGTCAGCTTACAGTAACTGGGGCCGTGATGTCGCGGTGGCCGCGCCGAGCAACAACGGTCATCCCACCGTGTCGTTGCCAGAAACCGGCAGTATCAAAACCGGCCCCCAAATCGCTATCGCAACTCCTGGTAGGGGAATGGTCACCAGCGATCGCACCGGCACAGCTGGCTATGATCGCGACGCATACACCAGTACCTTTGGCGGCACATCGAGCGCTTGCCCAGAGGTAGCCGGGGTCGCAGCACTCATCTTGGCAGCCAACCCATTGCTTACCGCACGCGAAGTTAAGCAGATTCTGCAACAAACCGCAGACAAAATCATCGACACCACCCCAGATCCACAACTGGGCAGCCGTTACGGCACCTACGATCAACGAGGTCACTCCCAATGGTTTGGCTATGGTCGGGTCAACGCCTACCGCGCCGTGTTCGAGGCCAAACGCCGGTTGTGGCAAGGTCGAACGTATACTCGCACAGTGGAGTTCAGGGATGAGTTTGCGATGCCGATTCCCGATAATCGAGCGACTGGGCTGCATCGCACACGACAAGTGCGCACCGCAGGGCAGGTACAGGATTTGACCATTCATGTCGCCCTGGCGCATGACTATCTGGGCGATGTGGAAGTGCATTTACAACTCCCCACTGACCAAGAGTTATTGCTACAAGGTCGCACCCTGGGCAACCAGCAGCAACTTGACCGTCAATACAATGTGCAAAATACCCCCGTCTTGACCTGGGCGATTGGGAGCCCCGCCACCGGAACCTGGGGACTACGAGTGAGTGATCGCGCGCCTGGCCACACTGGACAATTGCTAAGCTGGCGGCTCACTCTCGCCCTTCAGTAATATCTGCTAGATTCATCGCTGCTTCTGACGGCCCAGACTAACTCCACCAGCGGAACCGAGATCGCAGCAGACGTATGATCGCGGACAGCCTTAAATCCTGAAACTCCCAGCGATTGGATTTATCCATAATATGCAATAACCCCCGATACACAAGGTACCGGGGGCGCTTATATATAAGTCGTTAGGTTAAATAAGGAGTTAGGTTTAGGACCCGCTCGGAATAAGTGTCTTTCGACAGTTTTATAATGCCCTCTTCCTGACAAAACTCCCTACCCTCACTCGATAGATTTACGGAAAAAAGGCAATTGTTTCTGGGTATTTGAATTTTAGGAAAAGTGTATCCGCCAGCACTTGAATTTGCGAGAGTTACGCTCTGCAGCTCCAGCCAAAGGAATGACGCAGATATTCCGAACTCTTGGATCGCCCAGGCCATAGCCCAGTTTGCCAATAATCCCCATCTCATCCGAG
>CAZFWL010000710.1:612-2525 GCA_964522775.1 uncultured Halomicronema sp. | reverse complement strand
TTCCAGCGCCTTTTTTAGAGCCGGGACCAAGTGACGAAAGCGCTCATAATGCCGCAGCACATTGTCATCACTCGAATACTGCAGGCTCAAGGCATCTAACGTATCGACTAGCACCGACAACACTTTAATAATGAGTCGCCCTAGGGACACAGCAAGATAAGCTTTCAGCCCGACAATAAGATACTTGATGACGACATCTGGAGCATATAGAAAATCAACACAAATGATGAATGCCAGCAGCCAAAGACCATTAGCGGTCACCTTCTTGAGGGCAATAAAAAATAGGCTAATGCTTTCGTCGTTGGCGCTGATTTGGTCAGAGTTTTGAGCGATGACTGAAACGCGATCTAAGACCTTCCCGACGTAAGGCAAGCTGAGTTTGACCAACAGCAGCAGACTGACACATTTGAGCAGATCGATCGCCAGCTGCCTCCAGAACTCGCGAGGAATTCGGTTGAGTAAATCCAGATAAAAGTCGGGAACGCTGCGGTCTTGATAAATCAAGACTCCGTTGACGCCAGCCACCGCTACACAGAGCAGAATGCCGACCACTAACAAGACGACCGTAGCGTTTTGTCGCAGGTTATTTAGCTTGGTGGTGTGGTGCTGTAGCCAGGTGTCAGCCAGCAGTCGGGTGCTGAAATGAAACACGCCGTTGAGCAGGAATTTAAGCAAGACAAAGGTCAAGGCAATTCCAGCGATTCCGGCGAGGGTAACGGCGATGTTCACAGCAATAACCTGACAGCTTTCAAGAACTCAGAGGTCAACTTAACTTCAAGCAAAAATAGCAGCCTATTCAGCCAGTGGAAAAAATGGGCGGAGGGCGGAATTCTGCTCATCGCCGCATCTTCTTGATCTGCTATGGGGCGGCAGCCCTCAGAAGAAGGGTGTGGGAAAACTCTGACATCATCCCATTAGGAGCTGATAAGGGCTGTAGAAATGTCTTACCAGCGATCGCACTGCACCACAACCTCAAAACCCATTGATGTCATAGAGATTATCTAGGTTTGGGGATTGAGAACCGTCGCTACTGGGCGAAACCCATGGGTGAGCGGTTAGGGGCCGCGATCGCCAAACCCGGTCAATGCCTCAGTGGCAAAATCCCAAAAGACGATGGATTCAGTTTGCGATCGCAATGCCAATTGCGACCCTGCTGTGACCTGGCCAATTGCTTCGCACACCAGTCCTTCAGCGCTAAAGCGAGACTGCATCTGGGGCAAATTTTCTGGCGGGACACTCAGCAAAAAGCCATAGCTGGGAAAGCTGAGCAGCCACTTTGCCAGCGGTTCCTCAGCGGGGCGGGGAATGGCGTCAATCTCCAACACCGCGCCGCAGTTCGACGTTTCGAGCAACATCAGCGCCGTGCCGATAATGCCACCCATGCTCACGTCTTTGCCCGCGCGACACCAACCGGCTTCAGCAATTTTTGGCAGCAAGGCAAAATGACGCTGCAACGCTGCCGGTTCAGCCATCGTTGCCGCATCCCAAAAGGGATATTTCGGGTGCGATCGCCCTGCCAAGTTTGTGACCAGCACCAGGGCATCACCGGGTTGCGCATCGAAGCTGGTGATCAGGCAGGTGGCGCGACCGAGAATGGCGACCGAGAGCGCCGCATAAGGGCTATGGCAGTTGGTATGGCCCCCGACAATGGGGACGTTAAAGGTCTGCGCCGCCGCGACCATGCCTTGCCAAAGGGGGGCTGCCTGAGCCGCCGATTCTGTCCACAGGGCATCAACGACAGCAATGGGGCGACCGCCCATGGCATAAATGTCGCTGACATTGACCAAGACGCCACACCAGCCTGCAAACCAGGGATCTTCCTGCACCAAGGTGGGCCAAATCCCTTCGGCGGCCAGCAGCAGGTAACCATCCCCGTCAGGAATCGCAGCGGTGTCATCCCCGAGTTGAATCGG
>CAZFWL010000710.1:0-581 GCA_964522775.1 uncultured Halomicronema sp. | reverse complement strand
CCTGCGGCACATAGCGCCCCAAGCGGCTGGCGGCAGTTTGAATATCCCGTTTGTTGAGAATTCCGAGGGCGGGCCGCAGAGCCGCCACCAAGTCGGCCAGCATTACGACACCCTGAGCGCTCCCGAAGACAGGACCGGGCGTAATTCATTACCCGGTGGATAAAAATCAAGATCCGCTTCCATTAAGTGATGGGGCCGATCGCACACGGAGATTTCTTGAATCGACTCCCAATGTTGGCGGCGGAAGAAACGCACATTTTGCAATTGCACCGTGGCGAGGAAGCGATCGCAGCCCCAAGTATTCGCTGAGGTCACGGCTTTTTGGATAAGGCCCTTGCCGATGCGACCCACGCGGCGATAGTCAGGATGCACACCAAGACGTCCCCCGTACCAGAGGCGCGGCTGCTCTTCGTAAATTCGCACAACGCCGACCACCCGTCGCCCAGCAATCACATGATTTTCGACCGCAATGATGGGATAGGCGATCGCGTCAATGTCGTCTTCGTCATGGCGATCAAACAGACCTTGCTCTTCGCAAAAAATAGTCTGCCGTAATCGATAGTAGGCCCGAACGTCTTGGG
>CAZFWL010000709.1:374-2527 GCA_964522775.1 uncultured Halomicronema sp. | reverse complement strand
TCCTTCGTTTCAGTGAGCAACCGTTATTCGACCCGCTTACTGCCCGGAAGGAGTCATTTCACTGGGGTTTTCGGTTCGCTTGGTTGGGCCATCAATGCTGACAGCACCAGCGCCAGCATAAATAACCATTAGTAAACCACCGACCAGGCCAAGATTTTTCAGAAAAGCCGTTAATTCTGCACTGTCCAAAAGGGGATTATGAAAGACCAGCGTTGCCGGAACCAAAAACAAAATCAATAGCGTGGCACCAATGTTGACCTTGTAGCCAAAAATGAGTGAGAGCGCGCCTAACAGCTGGAACGCAATCGTGCCGATCGCTAATACGGGAGCCAGCGGCAAAGTCTGACCAATCATGTCAGCAAAACCCGCAAATCCAATTAAATGTTTAATGCCCGCATTCAGAAAAACGAGGGCTAAAGCAATCCGGGCCACCAGGGGTAAATATTTCATCGAAGAGACCTCAAAAACACTGCATAGAAAACAAGAAACGGCTCAAGATTGGATGGATGACTGGGCGGCAAGATGACGTAGCGCGCGATCGCCCAGGATATAGTTTTGCACCCAGGTCAGCAAGACGAACAGTCGGCTGCGATACCCCGGCAGATAAACGACATGCACTACCAGCCACATCAGCCAGGGGAGCCAGCCCCCAAAGTTGATACCGCAGACTGACCCGACCCCGCCATAGCCCCCGACAATCGCTAGCCGCCCTTTATTGAAGTAGCGAAATGGTCGCGGCGAATCTTCAGCCAGTTGTCGCCGCAAGTTACGGGCCACGGCCACTCCCTGCTGTAAGGCTTCGGGCGCAACCCCAGTCAGAGCCTCACCGGACTGCTCAAAATAAGCGACATCACCAATGGCATAAACATGGTCATGTTCAATCAGCTGTAGGGTCTCCCGCACCGCCAGCTTTCCTTTGGTCTGCTGATGAATTGGCTCAGCCATTGGTGGCGGATTTGCGGTGACTCCTGCCGCCCAAATGACTGTGGCTGTGGCGATCTCGTCGCCGTCTGACAAACTCACATCCGAGCTAGAGCAAGCCGTTACCTGAGTATTAAGCCGAACCTGTACGCCTAAATGCTCTAACTGACGATGGGTGTAGTTGCCTAACCGTTGCGGAAACTCGGGCAACAAGCTAGCGCCGCCCTGCAACAGCACAACCCGCCCCCATTTAGTTAGTTCCGGAAAATCACGCCGGATTGCCCCCTGCAGCCACTCAGCCAAGGCTCCTGCTAACTCGACGCCGGTCGCCCCACCACCCGCGATCGCAAACGTCATCAACCGCTGCCGCTCTCGGTCGTCAGTGGCAAATGCGGCTTGTTCACAACAGCGCAATACCTGGTTACGCAACCGCAATGCATCGTTCAGGCTCTGTAGGGTGAACGCATTTTCGGCGATGCCCGCTACGCCGTAGTCATGAAAGGTGGCGCCCGTCGCTACCACCAGGTAGTCGTAGGAAATCAGGTTGTTGCCCAAATCCACTAATTTGTTGTGAAAATCGATGCGCTGGACCTCGGCCTGCAAGAAGCGGACATTTTGCATCTTGCGTAATTTAGTCCGGACGGGATAAGCAACCAGACTCGGCTCTAGCTGGGCCGTCGCTACCTGATACAGCAGTGGCACAAACGTGTGGTAGTTGTTGCGGTCGATCAGCAATACTTCCGCTGCGGCTCCGGCTAAAGACTGAGCTGCCTGAAAGCCACCAAAGCCCGCGCCAATAATGACGATGCGATCGCGCTGGACGGATCGGTCGCGGAATTGCATCGCAGTGCTGCCTTGAGTCCTTAAGAATCTAACTATTAACTTAAGTTAAGTGCGGCTTGCGGGTATCGGCTGGCCGATGGATTTTCATCTCCTGGCGAGGCTGAGCTTGCTTGATAGAAGCCCTAAACAATGCCATGAGTCCATCCTCATCACGACTGATGAAGTCATGGATGTAGTGAGGAGAGGAGAATGAGTTTTGTGGCCACAACTTCTACAGAAGAGATGAAGTGGCTATCTCTATTCGTCAGTTGTTTCAGAATTGTCGTCAGTGTCAGAGTCGGTGGCTGGCTCGGGCGATGTGGCTTCTGACTCAGACTCATCGCCATTGGGCTCAGACTCATCTGGTGTCGAAGTTGCGGGCTCTGATGCCGGACTGCTGGGCAACGGGC
>CAZFWL010000709.1:0-333 GCA_964522775.1 uncultured Halomicronema sp. | reverse complement strand
CGCTTCAGAACTAGGTAAAGGTCGTAACGTAAGCGCTGCTCATCGAGCACAGTGGCCGTCACGCCTAATGCTTCGATCGCCGTTAAAATGCCCTGATCTTCGACGGGTAAGTCTGGGATAAACAGATTGCCTTCGGTTTGAGTGAGGGCTGCTAAATTGACGAAAAAGTAGCCGTTGTTGGGATATGGCGCATCCCCAGTCGTCAGTTGAAACAGCGGCGATTGGGCCATCTCGTGATGAAAGAAGATCCGCACATCCGGCGGCGCTTCGTTGGCCGAAAAAACTCGATCGGTACGATTGATCCGCACCGCATTGGAGAGGGATTTTCGATAT
>CAZFWL010000708.1:0-2530 GCA_964522775.1 uncultured Halomicronema sp. | reverse complement strand
CCTCAACATCGTCAAATTGAGAATCAGTGATTAAATAAAGGGCATTGCGGCAGCATTGCATCGTTTTCGCACTGAAAGCCATGGGCTAAAAGGAGGGAATTGAGTGGCAGAAAATAAATCTGGGGCATTTCTTGGGGGCGTCGTCATTGGCACGGCCATTGGTGCGGTTACAGGCCTGTTAGTGGCACCTCGTCCAGGTAAGGAAACTCGGCAGTTTTTGCGCAAATCAGCCGATGCTCTTCCCGAACTGGTGGAAGATTTGACCACTTCCCTACAACTACAAACGGGACGCTTGTCTGAAGCGTCGCAGCGCCGTTGGGAAGATACGCTTGGTCGTTTGCGGGAAGCGGTCGCGGCAGGACAAGAAGCCTCACAGCGTCAATATGACGACTTAGTGGCGCAAGAAGAGCAGCCTACTAGCGACTACGACAGCTAGATTTGATGGCCGTTGATGGTGCGTTGTGAATAATCCGATTCTGTGGTTATGCCTTTCCTTTTTGCTGCTGTCAGTTAGCCTGACAGCTGTATTTGTGGTGTTGGTACCCGCTGTGGTCGAAATGAGTCGTGCTGCTCGTAGCTTTGAAAGACTTTGCAACACCCTCGATCGCGATTTGCCCCCAACGCTGGAATCCTTGCGCCAGACCACCGATGAAATTACGCGCTTGACCGATGATGTCAATGCCGGAGTCAAAAATGCCGGTCGGGTCGCTCAACAAGTCGATGAAAGCGTCACCACTGCACGGACGCAGGCAAAGCGGGCTCAGATTAATACTCGCAGCCTGATGGCAGGATTGGGGGCTGCCTGGACGACGTTCAACCAGTCAGATGAGCGCCGCGATCGTCCGCGTCCGGCTCCCAAGCCAAGCGCTGCCCCTACTCCGCCGCCTCGGTCTGAAGTTTCGACATCGCCAGCTACTGTCTCTGCTGACGAGCAACTCACTGATAGCTCAATAGCTCCAGAACGAAGTGCCGCCAGCGATGCCCAGGTTAACCACAGCATTCGTGACAGTGAGGTTGATGAGAGCGATCACTCTGACGCTGACTCTTCAGACGGTGATGCCACCACCCATGATGCTGCTTCTCAAGCACATCGCTCTTGACCTCGCTCCCAAGGTATCAACTCAACCTCAATGAACATCTGGCGAAGGATTCTGTACAAGTGGCCGATTAATCAGCTACCGAACAGGATCATTGGTCACCGTTGCGAGCAAGTTATTCTGAGAAGCCTGCGGTTAATCCCTTAGAATAAGTAAACATCTGTAAACAAATGAGAGCTCATGATAAAAGAGTTCTCATGAGATAAAGGATTCGCGCATGAGAGTTATGGTCACTTCCACGGCTGCTTGGGTCAGACAATATTCGCTACGGTGGGTTTTGGCTATCTGGGTAGGGTTGATGGGTTGGGGGTTTGCTACCCCAACTGC
Organism: uncultured Halomicronema sp.; assembly: GCA_964522775.1. Lineage (GTDB taxonomy): Bacteria > Cyanobacteriota > Cyanobacteriia > Phormidesmidales > Phormidesmidaceae > Halomicronema. The sequence goes on along the minus strand of CAZFWL010000708.1, from coordinate 1,106 downwards.
ACTGGCCTACGACAATCCTGATCTGCTGCCAGAGGAACCTACCTTCATTATTGATTTGGCCAACTCTCTCAGCTCCTTTGAAGAAGAACGGCTCAACGATCGCATTCAAACCTTTGAAGATGAAAGCGGTTGGAAGCTGCGTGTACTCACGCAATACGATCGCACCCCCGGTCGAGCCGTAAAAGAGTATTGGGGCTTAGATGATCACAGTGTGCTGCTGATTGCTGACCCTCGTGGCGGCAACCTGCTGAACTTCAGCGTGGGTGATGCCTTGTTTGACCTACTGCCGCGCACCTTCTGGATTGAGTTGCAGACTCGCTACGGCAATCAGTTCTTTGTTCGAGATAACGGCGAAAACGCTGCCATTCTTGAGGCGCTTGGTTCCATCGAAACCTGCCTTAGAAAAGACGGGTGTGCCGTCGTTCCGGGGTTACCGCAAGAGCAATGGATTTTGACGTTAGTGACCTCCATCGTCGGCGGCGTGATTGGTGGCTTTGCGGCTCACCCTCGCAAGCCGGGGCAAGTGATTGCCTGGCAGTGGGTACTGATTTTCTCGCCACTGTGGGGCATTTTGTTCTTTGCCTTTGGGGTAGGTCCTGTGGTGACCCGCACCAGCGACTGGATTCCCCTAACGCGTAATATCGCGGGCTTTGCAATTGGTTTCTTGGTGGCTTATCTGACTTCTACGCTTGGAGAGTCGTCATCGCCCTCTGAGACCTAGACTATCGACTGTTAAGGGTTACAACGGGGCGGCAGCGAGGTCAATTTCACACAGTAGATTGTGGAAAAAGTCTGTGGTGCCATGGCTCGTCCCAAAATCAAAGCAAGTTTACCGCCAGGGTTAATTGTGCAGCTGGGCAAAACTGTCTGGCACACGATGTGGCAGGTCATGATGTCGCGGCTTGCCCCCAGCGACGATCAGGGGGCGTATACTCGGCCTGCCAGTGAGTTTCGCCATGGCATCGGCGTTGAGGGACCTTATCAGCCCGAGCGCGATCGCTATCGGCTGATAGTGGGGATGGGATGTCCTTGGGCGCATCGTACGCTGGTGACCCGAGCTTTGAAAGGTCTGGAAGATGCGATTCCCCTTTGGCGGGTATCTCCAT
>CAZFWL010000707.1:0-2531 GCA_964522775.1 uncultured Halomicronema sp. | reverse complement strand
ATTCTCAATAGCATTTGGGAAACCCACGGCAACGGCCAGTGGAAAGACAAGATCATGGTGAACGATCGCATCGCCGACAGCATTTTCCAGCAGATTCAAACCCGCCCAGATGAGTATTCCATTCTGGCGACGATGAACTTGAATGGGGATTATTTGTCGGATGCGGCAGCCGCGATCGTCGGCGGTTTAGGGATGGGGCCAGGAGCCAACATTGGTGATACCTGCGCCATTTTTGAGGCGACCCACGGCACGGCACCCAAACATGCGGGACTCGATCGCATTAATCCAGGTTCTGTCATTCTTTCTGGCGTCATGATGCTGGAATATATGGGCTGGCAAGAAGCTGCCGATCTGATCAAAAAGGGCATCGGGGCGGCAATCTCCAATCGAGAAGTGACCTATGACTTGGCACGGATGATGGAGCCTAAGGTTGACACACCGCTGAAGTGTTCGGAATTTGCCCAGGCCATCATTAAGCACTTCGACGATTAACCTTCGCACCTAGATCTAATTAGCATCCTGAAACTGGGGATATGTCGGCAATTACGGCCCATATCCCCAGTTTTTGTTTCGGAATTTACCGCGCCTTGACTGTATTTATTGACGTCGCCAGGGCATTCTGCGACCTTTTCGACTGCCAACAGGGCGGCAGATTTGGAGAAAGATGGCCTTCTGTGAAGGACTGTGTCTCCGTCTGAAGGTCTGGGCAGACTAGCGACAGATCTGAGCCACCACATTCACTGGAATATTGCGTCATGGGACTCTTTGAAAAGCTGACGGGCGAATTTGTCGACATTATTGAATGGCTTGATCAGAGTAACGACACGATTGCCTATCGGTTTGAGCGCTTTCAAAACGAGATCAAGATGGGGGCCAAGCTCACCGTCCGCCCTGGCCAAAAGGCGGTTTTCGTCAATGAAGGGCAAGTGGCAGATGCCTTCGACCCCGGCATGTATACTCTCTCCACCCAAAACATGCCGATTTTGAGTACGCTGAAGGGCTTTCCCTACGGCTTCAATTCGCCTTTCAAAGCCGAAGTCTATTTTTTCAATACCAAGATTTTCACAAATCTAAAGTGGGGCACATCGAATCCGATCGCTATCAATGTTCCCGACTTAGGCGGCACGGTGAGGATTCGCGCCTACGGTACCTACAGCATGCGAGTGCAAGATCCGGTGCGTCTGTTGGAGGATTTGGTGAGCACTGACGGTCTGTTCCAGATTGATGAAATCAGTGACCAAATTCGCAATATGTTAGTTTCTTCGTTCGCGACTTGGTTGGGACAATCGGGCCTGAACTTTGCTGATTTTGCGGCGAATTATCGCTCCTCCGGCGATACCATTCGCAATGCGATTCAGAGCGACATTGAAGCCTTTGGCATCACCCTGCCTCATTTCCTGATTGAAAATATTTCGCTGCCGCCCGAAGTTGAAAAAGCCCTCGATCGCCGCGCTTCCATCAACGTCTTGGGCAATATGCAGGAATACACCCAGTATCAAGCAGCCAATGCGATCGAAGCCTCAGCGGAAAATCCCAACGGGGGAAACCAGGCGGTGGAACTCGGCGTCGGTTTGGCGATGGGCCAGCAAATCGTTAACGCCATGCAGGGCAATATGGCGACGGCCCAGCCTGCTCCTGCCCAGTCCCCAACTGCCGCTGTGGGTGCACCACCCCCGCCTATGCCCACTCAGACTCAGTGGTACATCACTCGCGATGGGCAAAATATTGGTCCCTTTGTCATGAATCAGCTGTTGGCTAATGGCTTGACGCCGCAGTCATACGTTTGGCGCAACGGCCTCTCGGGGTGGCAACAAGCTACCACCATTCCTGAACTTGCCAGTCTCTTTCCGGCTTCGCCGCCGCCACCGCTGCCTCAGTAAGTGAGTGGGAACTCTAACGCTAGGCGATCGCCCCCGCCAGCCGACGGAATATGTCTAAAACATAGAGGCTCTCACACCTCGATGTCGGGACTTCTTATTGATAGCCAGGTAGATCGCAAGATTGACAGGCCTTTGACCTATGACAACGTCTACTCCACCATCACTTAGCGAATCTTCCGTTTGTCCAGGGTGCGGTGCGGGGTTGGTGTATAGCCCCACGTTGGGCAAGCTCGCCTGTCCCTATTGCAACTCGGCGAAAACGGTGATCGGCAATTCTGAGGCCGTCGTCGAAAATCCGCTGCAAAAATCTCAATGGCAGAATCCCCAGACCAGTCCCCTGACAACTAAAGCGGTCCAGGTTGAATGCGGTGGCTGTAAGGCACAGATTACGTTTGAGCCGCCCGATGTCGCCGGAGACTGCCCGTTTTGTGGCACCCACATCACCGCTCAGGCCCAAAGTGCCGACCCCATCATCACTCCCGGTGGGATTCTGCCGTTCAAAGTGGGGCGTAAAGAGGGACGCAAAAAGCTGACAGAGTGGCTGGCGACTCGCTGGTTTGCCCCCACCAGTCTGAAACAACTGGCTCAGCACGAAGCTTTGACCGGCGTCTATTTCCCGTTTTGGACCTTTGATGCCAGAACTCGCACTCA
>CAZFWL010000706.1:0-2533 GCA_964522775.1 uncultured Halomicronema sp. | reverse complement strand
ATCGCGATCGCGCGACTCCAACTTGGTCGACTAACCAGCTCGATAGCTCGGCCATGCTTCAAAATCTACAACTAAAAAATTCAGGCACTATGACCACGAGATACTCACAATAGCAATAACGGAAAAGTCGTTGGGAGCTACTAAAGCACTCAACGACTTTTCTAGCTCCCTCATTTCTGATCAAGCAGCCTTGATCGCGATAATCGGTTCTACGTAAAGGCTCTCTAAACCTATGAATTCGCAGTAACTGGGCTCGCCTTGAGGAAATTGGTAAGGCAGTCCAACTGCGTCACAACTTGTCTAACAAGTACGCCCTCAAGATACAGGTGTCGCAACTGCAGAAGGCGATGTTTGCGCTAACTCCTGCTTGATAAAATCTCCTAGACGCAACGCCATCGCGACCACTGTCAAAGTGGGATTGGCATATCCCCCCGTGGGAAAGGTAGAACTGCCAGCCACGAAGAGATTATTGATGCCATGTACGCAGCAGTTAGCATCAACAACTCCGTATCTAGGGTTATCGTGCATTCTGGTAGTTCCCATCAAGTGCGCTGACCCCGTTGGCCGACCAATCTTAGGCAGCCCTGCTTCGTCCAATTCCACGTGGAAAGTGCCCAAACCTGCACGTTGTAACTCGTCAGCGAGAATATGTTGCGCCCGTACAACACGAGCCGCATCATCGTGACTCCAGCGCCAATGAAGCTCCATTTTCTGACATCCCAAAGCATCGCGATCGCGGCTTAGCACAATTCGGTTATCTGGATCTGGCGATTGCTCCAATAAGTGCATCACCTCAAATTGTTTAAATCGCTGGCTATTGTCCGACAGGTCAGACCAGCCACCGCGGCCCAAATTAGGCAACAGCGACTGGTTTTGTGTTTTGGCTAGATAAGCCGCACGTAGCACATAGTCGAATCCCAAAGCGGCATTGGCTAAGTTAGATAGCGGCGCTTCCGGAATGCGATGCAATAGTCCAGACAAGCCTTTTGTTTTCTTCGGGTCTAGTTGCCACTTTTGGCTGCCAAACATCGTTTGCAGCAGATACTTGAAGGAGATGACCGCTTTTGCCTGTCGCTCACTAGGACGCGGGAAAAAGATTGCATTAGTATTCAGCAGCCCTTCTCTCTCCAAGACTGAACGCGATAACCGGAGAAAGCCCATCACTGGAATCCCCTCAACCTGACGCAAATCATAAAGCGCAGTTTGATTGAATAGCTGACGACTTTTAGGAATGAAATAACCGCCCACAGCTTGCGGATGATCATGATAATAGCGGCCGACTACATCATATTGATTACCTAAACCAGCTGGTTGCTGGTGATTAGCGGCAAGTAGCAGTCGGGCATTTTGAAACCCTCCCGTAGCGAGGACAAATACCTTTGCATGCACCCAAGCCTCTTTGCCACCAGGTGCAGCAATTTTCACCGAGGTTACAGCCTTACCCGAATCGTTCACTCTAATGTCAACAACTGTGGCATAAGTAATAATATCGACATTCTGAGCGGCTTCCAGTTCGTCTCGATAGTCCGCATAAAAGGTTTTAGCTGGCCCAAACTGGAACATTCCAGTTTCGACAGTCTTCGAATCTATCGGCAATCGATCACTGTCTCTTGTCTCCCACGCGTCTGGTTCATAGGCAAAAGATCCCAACTTACAAACTTTCTGTGCTCGCTCATAATACGGAAGTAAATGCGAGCGAGAAAACGGCCAGCCGCTATTAGGTATCCAGTCACGCTTTTCAAAATCAATTTCATCATAGGGAACATAACGCACCCCAATCTGATTTTGCTCAGGGCGGATTTTAATTGACCACACATTTGAGTTACCACCCAACTGCCGTTTGCAAACAGCCATGGGTCTCATCGCATGGCCGACATTTTTACCATCGGCCAGCATTTGAATGTCAGGATCATCAGCTATCCCGCCACTTTCCAATAATGCCACTTCTAAGTTCTGATCAATAAATTCACGCGCTAGGCTAATCCCAGCAGGACCAGAGCCAATAACGCAAATATCTTTTTCTATATGTTCAACTTGCAGAAAACGAAAATCTACTGGCATAAAATTCCTCTCTCCAAGGGCATAAGCACCACATTTTTCGATTGCGAATGATTCATTTTCCCTAAAACATGAGGAAACTCTTTTCCTGAGAAATGAATCATCGAAAATAGTGACCTTCAGGCCAATCAGCTTTTCCTTTTGTTGAACAGATCAAGCATCTGTTCAACAAAAGGAAAAGCCAAAATCATTATCTCTACCCAGGGACAACCGTAATCTCTACTGAAAGATACATGATTGAAATTATTAAAGTCTCTAAGTGAATTCAAGCAGGAATTTACGAGCCTTCATTACTGAATATTTATGTGAATATGAAGTTCTCGTGATAACTCTTTCCAAAGATAGATTTATTGGACAAAGTCCTTTTTCAAAAAGGGGTTTGCTCATTAAATCGATCTTTAGCTCATGCCTTGACATATCTTCTTGGCCAAGAAGATATGTCAAGGCATGAGCCGAGTTCAAGAAAAATATAAGG
>CAZFWL010000705.1:0-2542 GCA_964522775.1 uncultured Halomicronema sp. | reverse complement strand
GGTGATTCATCAGCACGGCATTATTCACAAAGATATTAATCCGGCCAATCTCCTGCTCAATCAGCAGACGGGGCAGGTCAAAATCATCGACTTCGGTATTGCGACCCAGCTATCGCAGGAGAATACGCGCCCCGGTAATCTGGATGGCCTGGAGGGCACTCCAGCCTACCTCTCGCCAGAACAAACTGGACGCATGAACCGATCGCTGGACTATCGCAGCGACTTTTATTCTTTGGGGGCGACGTTTTATGAATTGCTGACGGGGCGGCCTCCCTTTACGAGTGAAGATCTGGCCGAGCTTGTACATAGTCACATCGCTCGGCAGCCGCTCACCCCCGCCCAGGTCGATTCTCAAATTCCAGAGATGGTGTCGCAGATCGTGATGCGTCTGCTCGCCAAAAATGCCGAAGCGCGATACCAAAGCGCCCATGGCTTAGTTCATGATTTGCAGCGCTGTTTAGAGACTGGGGCCAAGGACGGGCAGATTGTTCCGTTTGAATTGGGGCAGGCCGATTGCAGCGATCGCTTTCAAATTCCCCAAAAGCTGTACGGTCGGGAGACGGAAGTCGCGGCACTGTTAGCCGCCTTTGATCGGGTGAGCCAAGTTGAAACTCCGGCTGAACTGGTGCTGGTGTCTGGCTATTCAGGCATTGGTAAATCGGCCCTGGTGCAAGAGATTCACAAACCGATTACGGCGAAGCGGGGCTATTACATCAGCGGCAAATACGACCAGTTTCAGCGCAACTTACCCTACAGCGCCTTGATTCAAGCCTTTACGACGCTAGTGCGGCAGCTGCTTACAGCGAGTCAGGCGGAAATTGACCAGTGGCGCGATCGCCTCCACACCGACCTCGCCCCCAACGCTGCGGTGTTGCTAGAAGTGATTCCCGAGTTGGAATTGATTGTCGGACCGCAACCCGAAGCTCCTACCCTCAGTGCCGACGCCGCCCAAAACCGCTTGAATTTGGTCTTTGAGCAATTTATTCGAGTTTTCAGCCAGCCACAGCATCCGCTAGTGCTGTTTTTAGATGATTTGCAATGGGCGGATAGTGCCTCCTTGCAACTGATTCAAGTGCTGATGCGGGCCGATGCCCAACAATCACTCCTCCTAGTCGGGGCGTATCGGGATAACGAAGTGGATGCGACCCATCCCCTGCGAGCAACCCTCACCGATTTGCAGCAGGCCCAGGTCTCCATTCACGACTTTCACCTCGCGGCGTTGCAGTTTGAGCATATTCAGGCTCTCTTGCAAGACACGTTTGTAGGCGTCACCGCTGAAGACTGCCAGGCCCTGGCGACCCTGTTACAAACCAAAACGAACGGCAATCCCTTTTTTATGGGGGAGTTTTTGAAGTCGTTGTATAGCGATGGGCTGGTGTATTTTGAGTCTGCCGCTGGCTGGCAGTGGAGTCTAGCGCAAATCGAAGCGGCGCAAATTACGGATAACGTGGTGGAGCTGATGGCCGCCAAACTGCAAAAGCTCCCGAACGCGACGCAACAAGCACTGCAAGTGGCGGCGGGCATTGGCAATGTGTTTACGCTGCATTTGGTGGCCGCTGTACAGCAAGAGTCGCCGCAACAAACCGCTGAGGCCCTGTGGGCGGCTGCCGAGCAGGGGCTGATTTTGCCGGAAGACGATAATTACAAGCTGTGGCAGGCGATCGCCGCCCAGGGAGATGAGCGGCTAACCGTGACCGCTGGGGTAAGTTATCGCTTTCTCCACGATCGCGTGCAGCAGGCTGCCTATTCCCTAATTGATTCTGAGCAAATCAACGCCTTGCACCTGAAAATTGGTCGCACCTGGCAGCAAACCCTCACCCTTGAGCAGCGACAAGAGCGCCTGTTCGACCTGGTGAATCAGCTGAACTTTGGCGTCGATTTACTCACCGCGGCTGAAGAGCGGCAAGCGCTGGCTGAACTGAATTTGGCGGCAGGGCAGAAAGCGATCGCCGCTGCTGCGTACGTACCCGCTCACGCCTATCTCAACGCTGGGCTGCGCTGCCTCACCGCAGACTGCTGGCAACAACGATATGATCTGGCGCTGAAACTGCACCAAACCGCTGCAGAGGCGGCGTTTTTGAGTGGTGACTTTGAAGCGATGGATCGGCTCGTCACCACCGTGGTGAGTCAGGCCCACGGCGTGCTGAATTGTGTCCCGGTGTACACCGTCCAGATTCAAGCGTTGATGGCCCGCCACGAATTGGCTGCTGCCGCCCAATTGGGCCTACGAGTGTTGCAACAGCTGGGCGTAAAACTGCCTGCCGCTCCGAATCAGATGCAGATTTTGCTGGGGCTGGCGCGGACAAAATTGGCGCTGTTTGGGAAACCGACAGCAGACTTGGCGAACCAGTCGGATATGAACGATCCTTACGCGATCGCGGCCACGCGGATTTTGGCCAGCATTGCGTCGGCGACGTATTTGGCTGTGCCCAACCTGTTTCCGTTGACAGTGTTCAAGCAAGTGGAGCTATCGGCTCGGTATGGCAACTTGCCGCTATCGGCCTTCTCCTATGCGATGTACGGCTTGATTTTGTGTGGGGTG
>CAZFWL010000704.1:0-2544 GCA_964522775.1 uncultured Halomicronema sp. | reverse complement strand
TGGGACATCGCAACATTCAGCACACGGTGAAGTACACGGAACTGTCGCCTGGGCGCTTCAAAGACTTTTGGCAGGATTAGATGAGCATTATCAAAGCTTGCATGTCACTATTTATGAGTCAGCTACACAAAGGTTTCAAATTCCGAAATCAATTGCTCCTAGACTGCCCAAAGGGCTCCTGGCTAAGCACACTTTTAAGCACAGCTTTTCTAAGACGTCGAAAAAGCCTTTGCTGAAGAGGTCTTCCAAAATTCGGGCTGACGCTCGAATCGCGCCAGTCCCGTTCAATATTGCTAAGGAATGTCCGTTTCTTTGGTCAGGTCTATAAAGTAATCGATCACGTCTTCCTCTAAGTGAATCGTGACTTGCTTTGTACTAAAGGATGATTACCACTTGGTATTAAAGACCTTTTGACACGCTTAGGGTCGATTTCCAAAACTAAATATTGAGCTTGCCGAGGAGTAAGCCGAGAAAAGAAAAGCCAAAGAACACCCCAAGATATCCAATGAACCGCCACACCGGATCGCCAATGCCATAGCCATAGGCGATGGAGATAATCCCGATCGCGAGAAAGAAAGTTGCAAACATAATGTCGTTCAAGAGAAATGAACGAGAAATTTGAACTACTTGCTTGTTGCCTCCAGAAGGCCGTGCCGTACCTTGGCCGGAGCGCTGCCTAGAGCTGATAACACCACCAGCAATTAACCCAAAGCATACGGCAGTCAGGGTCATCAACACGATAGTGAGCAGCCGCGCAAACATTAGTGAAGTGTTCATCAACATATTTTGAATCAATCTCCCCTTAGGCTATAGTTTGGCCTTCGGAAGGGAGTAGATCTTTTGAACTTTTTAACGAGTCTCCTCACAGTTGGATCGCAATCTCCTCCGATCCTTAATGTCCCATTGGACGGCACCATGGAAAGCCCATCACACCAGCAGAGGATAAATCTTTGCTTTGTGTAGCACAGCAAAAGATGCCCCTTGATATGGCGGCAGGTCAAGGCTAAGCCAGATGCCGAGTTAGCCGATGCTGAAAGCCCCCCAAGCTGTCCGCCAGGACTTCTAACAATTTTTCTCTCAGTTTCTGATAGCGCCAATCCTGGTCTGAGTTAGCCCTCTTGAGGGGAGAGGTTTGGGCTATGGTTGAGGGATATTTTTGATCCGTTGCTGATTGATGAGTCAGACGCCCTCCCCCCTGCCACTACACGACCTACTGGTCGCGTATGAAGCCGCGATCGCCCCCCTGAATGCCCTTTCATCATTACCCCAAGCCGAGCAAAATAAAGCGATTCTCGCCGTATTGTTGGCCCGAGACGAGATTCAAACCCGATTGCCGCAGGGCCAAATCACAGCCGAAGAGGTGCTCACCTTAGAGGCGTTGGATGCGGACCTAAAAAGCCACCAGGCCACGATTCAGTCTTTTGCAAAGTTACCTGAGTGGCAAGCGTTCTATCAGCCGAGTGAAGCAGCGTGGTGGTGGCAGGTACCCGTCGCCCCAGAGGTTGAAAAGGCGCAGCAATTGGATTGGTTGTGGAATGGGTTGTCGATTGTCTTTTTGGCGGTGTCGGCCAGTTTAATTTTGAATACCGCCTCCCGTTTTTGGGGCGGGAGCATCGCCTCCGCAGGCACCCTGACCTTGGCAGCCCAAAGTGCCCTGACTCTCATCGTGGGCAAAGGGGCACTCACTCAGTCGGGGCGGGCCGGATGGGAGCGATTTCTCAAACATCGGGGGATTCCTGAGCATCACTGGCAAGAATGGAGTTGCGGCGCGGCGTTTGGGGCCCTGCTGCTGGTGGGAGTAACCCATTCGTCACTGCCCGCGATCGCGATCGCCTACAACAACCAAGGCGAAAAGAATTATCTGGCCAATCGGCTGGCCAGTGCCCTAGGCAATTACCAAGTGGCGATTAATCTGCGGCCTGACTACCCCGAGGCGCACTATAACTTAGGGCTGGTGTATGAGGATTTGCAGCAACCCGAAGACGCGATCTCGGCCTATCGGTTTGTGGTGCAGCGGGATGTCGAGTCAGTCGATCGGCTGGTTTGGCTACAGGCCAACAACAATCTGGCGCGGCTCTATATTTTGCAGGGCGACACTCGCGATGCGGTGCCGCTGATGATTCAAAGTTTGAATGCCATTGCGGCTGAGGCCGTCGCCACCGACGTAGAGTTCGCCAAAATCAACTACAGCGTGCTGAAAAATTTGGGCTGGGCTCGCCTTGAGCAGCAGCGTTATGCCGATGCGGAAACGCAATTGGATGAAGCCATTCGCCTGCTTGAGGACACCCTGCCGCCAGAAACGGAAGTGCAGAACCGGGGATCTAGCTATTGCTTAATGGCCCAAGTTCTCGATGCGCAGGAACGCCGGGAAGATGCCGATCGCGTTTGGGAAATGTGCTTAATTGAAGCTAATGCGGGCAATCCCGATGAAGATACCTGGATTGGGGTATACGAGCAGCGATCGCCCTCATATGTGCCATCTACCCTCGAGGAACCACCCAGTGAATAGCTCTAAACCTGTCCTCAGTATTCTGGCGCGCGCCA
>CAZFWL010000703.1:2278-2552 GCA_964522775.1 uncultured Halomicronema sp. | reverse complement strand
CGAGTGCAGCTCAAAAGGGACGCACCCCTCTAAGGGGTGCGTCCCCTGCTAAAGCAACTTCTCGACCACCGTGGCGGCTAAGGACTGACCAAAATATTCCACCGATACCTGGGTGCCGGGTTGGGTATAGCCTAGGGGCAGATAGGCATACACCACACAACTACCCAGACTGTAGCCATAGCCCACGCTGGTGGCGTAGCCCAGCACTTTGCCATCAGCAATGATGGGCTCCTTGCCCATGACCACAGCCAAACATCCCCAAGACCTGATTCAT
>CAZFWL010000703.1:0-2260 GCA_964522775.1 uncultured Halomicronema sp. | reverse complement strand
GCTGGTATATTCCTTACGCTGCAACAGCGCCTCCTTACCGATAAAGTCGCCCTTGTTCGGCTTCACGGCAAATCCCAATCCCGCCTCGTAGGGGTCATATTCCGTATGAATATCGTGGCCCCAGTACAGAAATCCCTTCTCCAACCTCAGGGTTTCAAAGGCGGCTCCCCCAGCGGCAATAATGCCGTGCGATTGCCCCGCCGCCCAGAGGGTATCCCAGAGCTTCAGGCCACACTCGGTCGGCGCATAGATTTCCCACCCTTCTTCACCCACATAAGACACCCGCGACGCCAGCACGGGAACATTGCCGATGCGGAGCTGCTGATTGGTGAAGAACTTGAACTTCGGTTTGGACACATCCGTTTGAGTCACAGCTTGCAGGACATCAGGGGCTTTTGGCCCCCAAAGTCCGACGCAGCAATAGCTCGACGACACATCGGTGATGCGAACGGAACCATCGGTCGGCAAATGCGCCTGCAGCCAGGCCAGGTCATGCCCATGGACGGCACCGCCTGTCACTACCCAGTACTTCTGCTCTCCCAAACGGCTCACTGTGAGGTCACACATGATGCCGCCGTTGTCGTCCAGCATGGCGGTGTAAATGACTTTGCCGACGGGCTTATCGACATCGTTAGCGCAGAGAGTTTGCAGGTAGTCCACAACGCCAGGGCCAGTCACTTCAAACTTGGCAAAGGGAGTGAGGTCATATAGGGCGACGCGATCGCGGGTCGCTAAGTGCTCCGCCGCCTGGATGGGTGACCAGTGTTTCGCCTCCCAACCGTGGCGCGGGGCCACGTCGTACTCGTCCAGCAGCGCAATGTTGGATTTGAACCACTGAGGCCGCTCCCACCCCGCACTAAAGATGAACTGGGCCCCAAGTTCCTGCAAGCGGGGATAGAACGGACTCACCCGCAGTTCTCGCGAATGGGCCTGCTGGTCGAGGGGATGGATAATGTCATACACCTCGTCGTACTGCTGCGCTCCGGCGCGGGTGATGAAGTCGCCGCTCTTGCACACCTCGGGGAAGCGATGAATGTCCATTTCGTGAATGTCGAGGCTGGGCACGCCGGTGGTCATGAGTTCTGCGACGATTTTGCCTACGCCGCCGCCGTGGGTGACCCACACCGCTTCCGCCACCCAAAAACCTTTAGCCTTGGTGGATTCGCCAATGACGGAACCGCTGTCCGGCGTGAAGGAGAACATGCCGTTGATCTTGTAGGTCAGTTCGGCGTCCTTAAGAGCGGGGAAGAGTTCCGTGGTGGACTCCCAGGCGGGGCCAAAATGCTCTTCAGTAAAGGGCTTCACCGAGGGCATGACGGGCGCTTCGGCATAGGGCAGAATGTTGTCCGGATCGACCAACAGCGGCTCGTGCTGGTAAGAGCCGATGCCCCAACAATCACCGTGCTGTCGGAAGTACATGGCGTGATCCTGGTGGCGCACCATGGGGAAATTCACTTCCTCGGTTTCGCCTGATAAGTCAGGAATCGGCCCGGTTTTCACATACTGGTGCTGCACCGGAGTGAGGGGAATGACTTCGCCTACCATGCGACCAATGCGCGGTCCCCAAATACCTGCACAGACGAGGACTTTGTCCGTTTCGATGCGGCCTTTGTCGGTAACGACGGCTTTGACCTGACCATCGACGACTTCAATATCCATGACGGTGGTGTCGCCGTAAAATTCGGCTGCTCCCGCTGTGATCGCATCGTTAGCCAGGGCTTCAGAGGCGCGCAGGGCTTTGGCGATGCCGTCCGAGGGAACGTAGTACGCCCCGAGGATTTTAGTTTCATCGATGAGGGGAACCTTAGCTTTGACCTCTTCGGGCGTCAGCAGCATCGCGTCTTCCACGCCCCAGGATTTAGCCCAGCCGAGTTTGCGCTTTAGTTCGGCCATCCGAGCTTCGGTATAGGCGACCTCAATGCCGCCACAGGGATAAAAGGCCGGGCCTTCGTCAGTGCTGAGCTGGCTGTACAGCTCGATGGTGTACTGGGCCAGCTTAGTCATGGTCTTAGATGGGTTGGTCTGAAAGACCAGTCCGGGGGCGTGGGAGGTGGAGCCGCCCGTAGCGAAGAGGGGACCTTGTTCGACGACGACGATATTTTTCCAGCCTTGTTTGGCGAGGTGGTAGGTGGTGCTACAGCCGACGATGCCAGCACCGATGACGACGAGGGTGGCGTTGGAATGCATGAGTTTCTCCAGGTGTGGGTGAATGGCGGAGCAGGGGCGCACGGTCGTGCGCCCCTGCAGGATGTATCGGTCT
>CAZFWL010000702.1:0-2555 GCA_964522775.1 uncultured Halomicronema sp. | reverse complement strand
TTTTTTCGACCCGACAGCGTTGATAACCATCTGTGCAACATTTACAGCAATTAGGTGACGGGATAAGTAATTTGCCCGAGAATTTTTAGAACTCTATGACAAAACTCCCATAAAGAAAAGTTGCATCTGTTACGGAGCGATACAAATACCAGGCGCAGTTTTGGGTCAAGGCTCGATCAAGAATCAAGGTTAGAGCCCTTGAGCGCAAGGCGATCGACGGTTCGCCAGGTGCGTAGACGACTCGATTGCCAATGCCTCTAAGAGACTTCGTAATTTCACGGAGTCTCTGACTTAATATTTCGAATTACCGTTTCCTTGCTACGTCGAAAAAACGGTGAGGCAAGGAAACCGTGTCAGGATTACTCTTCATCTGTCGCCGCATCACGGCCGAAAGTTAAATTTTCCAGCGTTTCACCCGGCGGCAAGTCGACAAACACCAAATCACCTTCCTCGACCCCTTCTACAATCTGGATCTGGTTACCGGCTTGAGTGCCCAGGGTGACGGGACGAAAGCGCGGGCGATCGCGATCGCCCGGAACTAACACCCCCGCCTGTCCTTCTTGGGTCACCACGGCGACCGTGGGCACCACAAGGGCATTTGCCAGGTCATCACCGATAAATGCGACCGTCACGTTCATGTTAGAGCGCAGCAAATCTTGTCCTGAAGTGAGCTCAATGCGCACTTGAAACAGCGTGACATTCTGCCGCTCGATCGCTTCTGGGGCAATCAGCCGCACCATCCCTTCAAATACCTGATCGGGGTAGGCATCGGCAATAATTTCGACGAGTTGCCCCGGCTGAATCTTGGCAATGTCGGCTTCGGGGACTTCCGCCACAATTTCCAAATCGCTGGCGATCGCCACAATTGCCGTTGAGGTTGCCGAGGTGGCGTTAGACGCCGACGTAGTGGGCGTGACAAAGGCCCCTTCATTCGCAAACTTTTGCGTGACGATGCCCGCGAACGGGGCGCGAATCTGGGTGTCAGCAAACTGCACTTGGGCTGACTCAAGCTGGGCCTCAGCCTGGGCAAGGCGAGCTTCAGCCTGGGCGATCGCCTCAGGACTCGGTTCATTTTGTACATCGGCCAGCCGTTCTTCGCTTTCGCGCACCTGAGACTGGGCTCGTTCGACACTTGCCTCCGCACTTTGCACTGCTTGCTCAAAGCTATCCAACTCGTTGGCCGAAATGGCCCCCTGAGCCGCCAGCGCCTGGTTCCGCTGGAGCCGAGATCGCGCCAAATCTAACTGCGCTTGCAGATCTCTCACGCTAGCTTCGGCGGTGGCCACGGCTGCCTCAGCTTGGGCGATCGCTTCCGCATCGCTACCCCCCTGGACATCGGCTAGATTGGCTTGGGCCTCTGCGACGGCGGCCTCGCGTTGCCGCACCAGCGCCGCCACATCCTGACTTTCCATCTGGGCAATCAATTGCCCCGCCGTCACGGTATCCCCCTGTTCAACCAGTAATTCTTCTAAAATTCCAGATGTTTTGGGGCTAACATTCACCGTCTGCACAGGCTCCACGGTGCCACTGGCAGTAATACGGACCGTGAGCGCGGTGGTTTCGGCCGCGACAGTCAGCTCTGCCAAGTCATAACTGGCTTCTCGACTACGGACGACGAGGGTGATCGCGCCTAACGTTATCGCGATTGCTGCTACCCCTCCAGCGATCCAAAGACCAGGACGGCGCACCTTACCCACTAAGGGAATTTCCATGAACGAACTCGTCCTAACGCTTGCTCAAAACTGTTTTCAATATTAACGAGAGAAACCTGCTCTGGGGGCAGATAGACGATGGACGATCGTTCTCAATTCACGTTAGAAGACTGGTCCTCAAACACCTCTTCCATGCCCAATCCGGGATTTCATAAAGCTTTCCTCAAACCCAGCCTTGTAGGGCAACCATGGCACACAACATCAGTGCTTCGGTCCACTCTACGATCGCACCATAGGTGTCTCCCGTGTGCCCGCCCAGTTGCCATTGCAGCCAAGCACCGACGGCTAGCGCGATTACACAACCGCTGATCGTCACTCCGATTAACCAAAGGGCCGGTACCGCAGCGATCACCCCTGTTGTGCTCGCGATGCTCAGCAACGGCAAAAAGCCCCATAACCAGTCCGTCGCCGGATGAGCATGAAGCTTGTGGAAAGCCCCTTTACCCTCTTCTCGCAGGTAGGGATAGCGAGCGATCGCTACCACCTGCCCCCAGCGTCCCCAACCTGCCGCCAGGGGCAACGCCGCCCAACGCCAGGTTTCTAAATCCATCAAACAAACCGTTTTCAGCCCCAGCAGCGCGATCGCGACCATCACCCCAAAGGCCCCGGCCCGACTATCCGCCATCACATCCAATCGTCGACTCGGGTCGGGCACCGCCAACCCATCAGCGGTATCCATGGCCCCATCCAAATGGAGTCCACCCGTGATCCACAGCCACAGCACTACCAGCACGGCCCCTCGAGTAGCCGATGGCAAAGCCAATGCGGCCAATCCCCAGTCAACTCCCACCAGCCCTAAACCAATTCCCACGAGAAGGTCTGTGAAAATAATTCCAATCACTG
>CAZFWL010000701.1:0-2556 GCA_964522775.1 uncultured Halomicronema sp. | reverse complement strand
CTCCTACGTACCCGCCGAATACCAAACCACCAAACTCACGCTGGCCGATGGACAGCCAGCGGCTGCGGATTCCAAAGTTTGGTTTGGGGACACTAAAGCGCTGCAAATTACCGGTCAGCGGCTGATCCTGCATGTGGTGAGTGACACCGTCTTTAAGGCGAAACCAGCCTTGGCAAGTCAGCTCGATCGCGCCGAAAAAGTATTGGTGCCCAAGCACACGACGCTGGTGCTGCAATCCTACAGCGAGGTCGAAGGGAGCTATCTGAAGATTGCCGTAGCTGACACTCAACTTGGAGAGGACGATCGCCTCGTTTGGTACGCTTTTGCCCCAGACGTAGAGCTAGAAGGCACCGAGCCCAACAATCATCCTCAAGATAGCAACGCCGCTGGTCGCGCCCAAACTGGCGATCGCGGCAAACTGCTAAATCTACCCGGCTTTCAGGGCCAATACGACAGTCATACTCCCATCATTGCGGGCGGCCACTTTACCTGGGCGCAGGCTACCCACGGGGGCACGCGCATCCCCGCCAGCACAGATGTTGTTTACGGCATGATTCGCATCGCCGAAGCGTTGGAAGAGATTCGCGTTCTCTTCGGCAATAAACCCATCGAAATTGTTTCTTGGTATCGTGACCCCGCCACCAATGTGCAAGTGGGTGGCACCAAAAACTCTCGCCACTTAACCGGAGACGGCGTGAACTTTATGGTGCATGGGTTGACCCCCCAGCAGGTCTACGCCCAGCTAGACCCTTGGTGGGGTGCGCGGGGTGGTCTTGCCAGTGCCGCAAAATTTGTCCATATCGACGCGCGGGGCTATCGTGCCCGGTGGCAATACAGCGGCTAAATTTCAGCGACTTTCTGCACTCAGCCAGATTGCTCCGCTTTGGGCGATCGCGTGCCCCCTCAACGTTACTGATCATCCTCATTGCTCTCCTCATCGTCATCATTGTTGGACTGGCTGGCGAGTAAGCCGATTAGGGTCGTGGTGCCCATTGTCCAGGTGGCGTTGGCTCCGTCAAACAGGCGATTTTGTGCGGGGCTGAGGGTGGGCTGACTGCCCAGGTGAAACGCCGCTGCGCCGGAGGTCAAGGTCAGGCAGCAGACGGCGGTGAAGATAGTTTTGAAATGAACGGTTTTCATCAGAGTTGAGTCTCCCTTGCGTGGTTGTATCTACTGTCGCAAGGGAGATTTGGAGTTTTCTCCTGGAATTCGGCCTGACTTCCCTGACTTAGCCTGACTTAATTCCAATCGTTGGCAGATTGACGGATTCGAGGACACTTCAGGAGCCTCATCACGGCGGGTGAGTTACGCTTTGAGCAATCCAAAGTTTTGTCTGCTGAAGCTATGCAGCCTTTGCCTTCAACCTTTCTGGAAACCATCGCGCAGCAATACGAGTTGTCACCGGAGCAATCGGCGGCTCTCAGCAAGCGACTCGGCGACCAGCAATCTGAACTCGAAGACGCGGCAGCGTTACACATCAGCGTCAATGCTCTGCGTAATCGTATGAGTGGGGTGTATGGCAAGTTCAGCATTGGTGGCAAAGGGCCGGGGAAGCTCCGCAGACTGCACGACTTTCTGTCGGCGCAATATCGCAAGGGACTGTCAGACAACTCGGATGTTCATTCTTCTGAGACGGATATTGACGAGATCGTGCGGGCTGTACGCCAACAGGTGCACGCTGACATCCATCATCGCTGTGGCACGATGCGGGTGCTGGATATGGAGCAGCCCATCGGCATCGGCGACATTTACACCAATGTCAACATCCTCAAAAAGCTTTCGGGATCGCGACGGCTGGGGCTGAATGAACTGCTTCAAGACTGCGATCTGGAAAACTTTGACCGCTTTTTGCTGGGGCAAGTGCACCATGAGCGGGTGCCGGGGCTGGCAGCGGTAGAGCGCCACAGTCAGCTGATGGTGTTGGGTAAGCCGGGGGCGGGCAAAACCACTTTTATGAAGCGGCTGGCGACGCTGTGCAATCACGGCGAGTTTCAGGCGCAGCGGGTGCCCGTGTTCGTGACGCTGAAGGAATTTGCCGAGGCTAAGGGGGAACCCGACCTGCTTACCTACATTGCTCAACAGTGGGCCGCCTGCGATATTGGATACACCGAAGTGCTGACCAAGATTTTAGAAGGGGGTCGCGCGCTGATTTTGCTGGATGGGTTGGACGAAGTGCAGGAGACGGATCATGACCGCATCTTGCAGGAAATCAAAGCCTTTACCGGGCAATATCGCGATTGCCAGTTTGTGATGACCTGCCGCATCGCGGCGCGGGAATACACCTTTCAGCACTTTACGGAAGTGGAGGTGGCGGATTTTGACCAAGACCAGATCGCGGAATTTGCTACCAAGTGGTTCACCGCCAAGCAAGATCCCGAAAAGGGCAAGAACTTTATTCAACGGCTGAAAGACAATGAGCCGATTCAAGAGCTGGCGACGAATCCGCTGTTGTTGACGCTGCTATGTCTGGTGTTTGGTGAAGCGAACGATTTTCCGGCGAATCGGGCGGAGCTGTATAAGGAAGGTCTGGATGTACTGCTGAAAAAGTGGGATGCC
>CAZFWL010000700.1:0-2556 GCA_964522775.1 uncultured Halomicronema sp. | reverse complement strand
ATCGTGCTGATTTTGATGGCAATTTCAGGCAGCCGCCTATCGTTTCCCCCAACGCTATTGTTGCCCTTTTTGACTCTCGTGATGGCGGGGTATGGCTTTGCGTTCATCATGGGGGCTTGTGCCCTGGTGTTCAAGCGTGTGCAGCAGATTCTGGGCATTTTTCAGTTTCTGTTGCTGTTCCTGCTGGCAGCCCCGTTTGAAGAATCCACGGGCATCATGCAGTACCTCCGCTTTTTCTTGCCGATGATTCCTAGCACCGGACTGTTGCGCGACCTGATGGCTCGGGATTTACCACTCAACTGGCCAACCTTTGGACTCGCACTATTGAACGGTTTGGCATACCTGGGGTTGGGACTGTTGGTGTTTAATTGGGCCGAAAAAATGGCGAAAAAGCGCGGCTCCCTCAGTGGGTATTGATCAGATACAGTATTTCCATGACAAAACTGATGGGGAGAGCGGAGACCTCGAGTAAGTAAAAGATGTCCGAACTGTTATTTTTATTTTCTCGATATTTCACTCCGTCAAGAGTGTATTTCTATATATCTCCGTGCAATTTCTGAAACTGTTGTACCGATTTGATACAGGTACTCGTAAACGACTGGTACTACTACGCTGTCATCTTTGTATGTATATCGCATAGTAACTGACTCAACAGGACCACCAAATACGCCATGATCTAAATCAGAGTGTGCGGCTTCTTGCCCAGCGTATCTATTAATCAGGGCCTGTGGAGTAAATCTCATGAATTTTGATGAGCCTTCTTTTGCTGTATCCCAATCTAATAAAAATCCATTCTCAATCCAATCTCGAATTTCCATTTCTTTGTACAAAGCTTGTTCTTGATTAAGGGGAAAAACGATTGGCAGGCGTCCAGGAATCTGAGTTATTAGAGCCATACGCTCAATTTCGTGAAGTATGCGATTAGTTCCATTCTCTACTTCAATTATCTTCAGTTTTCCAATTTGATTCAATGCCATGATGCGAAATTGATCGCCAGTTTCATCCATTAATGCAAACAGCAATCCGTTCCCTTTACCTCTCCCTACTAATACGCGAAGCCTAAGGCCAATATTTCTTATCTCATCAGGTTTGTAGCCATCACTAAACCGATCGCAAGCTTCAGATAGCAAAGTTGTATGAGATTTAAGATCTATTAATCTTTCTTCAAAGGTTTTTGCCATATTCTAGAGAACCTTGAGTGGTTGTCAGCTTGCCTTTCCAAAAAATGAATTTTATTCAACTCCGATACGAACAATTTCTACTAAAGTTCTAATCGGATTGGGCGGTGAGCATGAGCATTTTTAAGAAAAGGCGCAATTCATGGTTAACGCTTCTTTCAACAGCTTGCGATAGTCGCGGTTATCAATGACATAAGCCCCAAACCGAGCCAAGTGCGGATTCATCATTTGCGCATCGAAGAAAAGATAGCGGCGCGATCGCAGATGCTCCACCAACTTAACCATGGCGACTTTGGAGCCTTCGGGAATGCGGTAAAACATGGACTCACCAATGAAGGCACCGCCAATAGTCAGCCCCAGGATTCCCCCAGCTAGCTGATCGCCTTGCCAGGTTTCAAAGCTGTGTGCCCATCCGGCTTGATGCAGTTCCCAGTAGATTTCTTTCAGGTCGTCTGAGATCCAGGTGGTATCGCGATCGGCGCAGCCATCCACCACTGACAAAAAATCACGACTGACAGCCGTTTCAAACCGATTTTGATTCAGCACCCGTCGCAGTGATTTGGGGTAGCGAAAGCGATCGTCCAAAGGAATCAACGTGCGTTGACGACTGGAATACCAACCCAGGCCCTTGCCGTCGTCGTCAGACATCAGGAAATAGCCTTTGGCGTAGCCTTCAATAATGGCGGTGATGTTGTACTGAGAAGGGATCACGATCGCATTGCACAGGTCAATTATCTAGCAACTCACGCGCCCTGTTGCTCCATTTCGGCATAGGCGGCATACACACCTTGCACGTTATACCAATTTAGGAAAACCCGTGCCACTTCAAGCGCTAATTGTGGTCGTCCTGAATCAATCAACCATTGCAACAGCGGCGCTAATGTTTTCTCGTTTAACCGACCGCCTAAAGACAACAGGCCCCAGAGCACACGATGCAACCAGGTCATTTGAATCATCATGCGTACGTCCCAAGTGGGGTGCTTTTGGTAAAAGAGGACGCCCATCCGGCCCCGCTGCATTTCTTGCTCAATGAGGCGTGGCACTTGATCGAGAGAAAAGGGTGGATGCCAGTGGTAACCCACGGCTTCAGGCACTTTCACTAAAGACAGCCCGAGATTTTTAAGCCGGACGCCAAGCTCCAAATCTTCCCAACCGTAGAGTTGAAATTGGGTGTCGAAGAGACCCGCTTTTTCTAACCAATGCTTAGCGATCGCTACATTGCCCGTGGCAAAAAACGCCTGGGAATAGTCCGTGACTTTGAAGGGCTCGGAGGTCGGATCGTCAAAGTTACAGGTATTCACTACGCGCCCATAGGTAAACACGCGATCGCTGCCTTTCTCTTCATACGCCTGCTTCAACGCAGTGCCGTGATAGTGCA
>CAZFWL010000699.1:0-2561 GCA_964522775.1 uncultured Halomicronema sp. | reverse complement strand
ATTTTCATAAAGCAGGGCTCTTTTGGGGCCGTGGATAGGGTCTTCCACGATAATGGTCTGGTCACGGCTAGCTCCGAGCGACACGATCGCGATCGGGACTTCCATCAACTCAGCCAAAAACTTGAGATAGTCCAGCGCTTGGGACGGTAAATCTTCGAGCGATCGGCAATCTCCAGTAGATTGCTTCCAACCCGGAAGAGTAGTGTATATCGGTTCGCACTTCGCAAACAACCGCCCGCTGCTCGGCAATTCTTTATGAATCTCTCCATTAATCTTGTACGCGGTGCAGACTTGAATCTCATCCAAAGCGTCCAGGACATCTAGCTTCGTGATTGCCAAGCAATCGATGCCATTGATGCGTACAGCGTAGCGACCAATGACCGCATCGAACCAGCCACAGCGGCGACGGCGACCGGTAGTGGTGCCAAACTCTGAACCTAGTTCACAAAGCTTGTCGCCCAAACCACCAATCAATTCAGTGGGAAAGGGCCCCTCACCAACGCGAGTTGTGTAGGCTTTGGCAACGCCAATCACGCGGTCAATCATTGTCGGCCCTACGCCAGAGCCTATGCAAGCTCCTCCGGCAACAGGATTCGAAGACGTAACGTAAGGATAAGTGCCATGGTCAAGGTCGAGCAGCGTACCTTGAGCCCCCTCAAAGAGAATGTTTTTACGATCGCGAATCGCCTGATCAATCAGCAACGAGCCATCAACAACGTGAGAGCGCAACCGATCAGCATAGCCCTTGTACTCTTCAATCACGGCCTTGGGATCGAGCGGCTCCAGACCATACAGCTTTTCGAGGACGACATTTTTATATTGGATCGTCCACTCAATCTGTTCATCCAGCCCATCCATATCCACTAGGTCAATCATGCGGATACCGACACGCTCAGACTTATCGGCATAAGTCGGGCCAATGCCGCGACGAGTGGTACCGATTTTTTTGCTGCCACGTCGCTCTTCCGATGCCTGATCCAACAATCGGTGATAGGGCATCGTCACATGCGCTGATTCCGAAATCAACAGCTTCTGAGTTGAGATACCCAACCCCTCTAGCATGTCCAATTCTTGAATGATTTCGCGCGGATCGACGACAGTACCACTGCCGATGACACACTGAGTATCGGGATACAAAATTCCGGAAGGAATCAGGTGCAGCTTGAAAATCTGATCCTGAACAACGACCGTATGACCTGCATTTACGCCGCCCTGGTAGCGGACAACGACATGAGCCGAACGGCTCAAGAGGTCAGTGATTTTTCCTTTCCCTTCGTCGCCCCACTGGGCACCAATTACTACGACGTTTGCCAATGTCTTTAAGGTCTTCTGTTCACACAAATAGCCATTATCCGCAAAATTTTGCAACCCTGTCAAGACACTATTTCTTGTGACTTAAAGGCACACCGTGTCATGACTTCTTGCAATTGCCGATTTGGGATGGAGACGAGCACCGCCAAAACTAACTGATGCGACGTAGAAGTAAGCGCTAAAAAGAAAACCCTCCAGATTAAAACAAAAGCGTATTGCTTGCGCTAGAACAGTAGACAACTTCCAGAATCGTTTGCATTTCTTTACACTTATTCTATTCACGTCATCCCAGGGGTTTCCATGAGTTTGTATGCCGAATTACACCGTCATCTCGGCGGTTCCGTCGTTCCTAGAGTCCTGTGGCGCTATTTTGAGCGCAATCGCCCAGATGTGTCCGATCGCTTCGAAGGGTACGCCGATTTTGAAGCGTTCTACACCCGCCCGCGCAATACTCTGGCTGAGTATTTGGAGCTACATACACTGGTAGAAAGTGTTCAAACTCAAGAAGCCCTGCCCTATTTTGTCTACCGCTTAATTCGGGGCGCTTACATATTTGAAAATCTGGCCTATTTGGAACTGCGATACACCCCGTATCTCAGAACACCTGAGCACTTACCTCAAAATGAACGCATCGAAAAAATGGCAGAAATCATCGAGGTGGTAGGCCAAGCGAGTCAGCAGTCGGAATATCCGATTGTGACAAAGCAAATTCTCTGTATGCACTCCAAATTGCCTTATGCAGTCAATCAGGCAATTGTGGAATTAGCGGCTCAATATCCGCAGTATGTCTGCGCCATTGACTTGGCCGGTGGCGATGCTAAGTATGGCGATCGCATGGACGAATACATTGCGCTGTACGCCCACGCTCGCGACCTAGGCATCAGCACCACAGGCCACGTTTTTGAGACGCAGGATGGCTGTCATCCTGAATTGTTGCCCTACTTAAAGCGCATTGGTCATGGGATTCAGATTCCCCTCCAACGTCCAGACCTACTGAGAGAGGTGGCAGCACGAGGTCAATGCTTGGAAGTATGCCCAACCACATATCTCAAAACCGGCACATTAGAAGATTTACAACAGCTTAAGGTCGTCTTCGATCGCTGCTTTGAGGCCGGGGTCGATATCGCCATCTGTACCGACAACGCTGGATTACACAATGTGCGTCTGCCGTTTGAGTATGAGAATCTGCTAACCCAAGACATTATCGGCTGCGAAGATGTGCAATCGTGTCAAGCAGTATCAGTCCGCCA
>CAZFWL010000698.1:0-2562 GCA_964522775.1 uncultured Halomicronema sp. | reverse complement strand
AAGACGCGTACCTTACCCCGCTTAAAAGAATCTAGGGCGCGAGCACGAGCACTCTGACTCTTGTTGCCATGAATGGTGTCCGAAGTCAGACCATCACTTTGCAGCTGCTCGGCTAGGCGATTAGCACCGTGCTTGGTACGGGTAAAGACCAATACCCGTCGCCAGTTTTTCGAGCCGATCATGTGCGACAACAGCTCGCGCTTGCGATGACGATCTACCGGGTGCACTATCTGGGTCACATTCTCGGCCACCGTATTGGTGCGGGCAACCTCAATCACCTTGGGATTGTTCAAAAGGTCGTCAGCCAGCCGACGAATTTGCCGGGAGAACGTCGCGGAAAACAGCAGCGTTTGCCGACTACTCCCCATATGTTCAATAATTTTGCGAATGTCATGGATAAAGCCCATGTCCAGCATGCGATCAGCTTCATCCAACACCAAGGTTTCTACGAAAGATAGGTCAGCAGTGCCTTGGCCCAAATGATCCAGCAAACGTCCTGGGGTCGCCACCAACACATCAACGCCTTTGCGCAAGCGCGCAATTTGCGGACCCATACGAGTACCGCCATAGATCGAGGCGATGCGTAGCGGCATATATTTGCCGTAGGTTTTGATGCTGGCCTCTACCTGTGCCGCAAGTTCGCGAGTCGGTGTGAGCACTAGCGCGCGAATCCGACGATTACGAGCCGGTTTTGCCTGGCTCAAACGCTCCAAAATTGGCAATGTAAAACTGGCGGTTTTACCCGTACCCGTTTGCGCACTTGCCAGCAAATCGTGGCCTGCCAATACCGCAGGAATGGCTTCCGCTTGAATGGGAGTTGGCGATTCATAACCTTCATCCGCGATCGCCCGCAGTAGCTTGCTCGACAAGCCAAGAGATTCAAAAGACATACAGTGTGTAATTCCGGTGAGCGCCTACCCCAAGCGTCAAGTTGGGTCCAGTCTAGGCGGTGTGTAGCTGAGCATCCCCTTAAAGCAGAGGAGTTGGTAGGTGCAGACCAGAATGCACCTCGGAGAATCCAATAGTAGCTTAATTAACGTTATGTAACAAATGGCAAAGTTTTACATCGGCAAAACTTTCATGTTTATACGTGACGCTACCGCGATAAAACGGCTGACTCTCCTAGCGCCCGTAACCATTTGAGCTGGCCCTCAAGCATAACACCTTGTTAAAACAAATGGACGATTAATAACTGGAATTCAAGGAGTATCCCGATCATCCCGAATGCCAGAGATTGCGGCAAAGTTGGCCTTCAGGATGGTCGCAATAAAATACTTGCTTGATGAGGGCGCGGTTATCAACGCTGCAGACTTTGCTGTTGGGCTGCGATCGCCAGCAAGCGATCGGGGTTATCAATTAACCAGTCAGGATTCATTTTTGCGAGTGCCGAGCGACTGTTGAATCCCCAGGTGACTGAAACGGGCCTCACTCCAGCAAATCGGGCCGCGTCAATATCCCGAACTTCGTCACCCACATAAACCGTCTCTGCAGGTGACAGGTGATGGGTTTCAAGGCAGCGCACAATGAGCTTGCCTTTGCGAAAGAGAGTGCCGCCACCATCCACACTCAGAAAATAGTCTGCCAGGTGATGAGCCGCTAAAAAGGCCTCTACCGTTGCCGGGGCATTGGAGGTGACCACTGCCAGCGTATGCTCCTGGGCATGCAAAGTGCGAATGATTTCGGGGATGCCTGGACAGGGGGCAATTTGGCCACCTTGCTGGCTCAACTCTGCCCGCAACCGCCGCAGCAACGCGGGGATCTTAAACAGCGGAATGCCGGAATACCGAATCAACTGCCGAGCGCTGAGTCCCTTGAGTGCTTCCACCTCGGCCAATGGTGTCGGGCGAAAACCAAACTCCGGCGCTAGTCGATTGGTAATGGTGACGATCGCCGATAAACTATCGGCCAATGTGCCATCGAAATCAAACAAGAAATTGCTCAAAGCAGTATCCAAACGTTGGGCGGTAGAGGTGTGACTACCACGGCCGCCAATCTTCCCAATTTTCGTTGAAGATGGAAGTTCCCGGGAACTGGGTGGGGTTGCCACTCAATTCAAGTTCACGCCGGAGCTCATACATCAGCGGGTCGAGTAGCGGCGTCTCGTCTACCAGTTCATAGGGCAAGACACCGTTGCGCAAGGCAAAGTCAGCGGTGGCGGCGGCTCCTACCCCCACGGACCACTCGTAGGAATGGACGCGGTAAGCGGCTGCCGCGATCGTGCTCATGGCCAAGCCTTTACCCGTCACCAGCAGATTATCCACCCGTTGAGGGATCAGGGCCCGTAGCGGAATCTGGGTCGGGTAGGCTTGCCCGTGGGCCTGCCGCACCCCCGGCCGTTCAATATTGCCCGGTTTTTCTGGCGGACTTTCCAACATGCAGGGGTGAAAGTCGATCGCATACTGAGCAATGCCAATGGAGTCAGGATAAATTCTGGCCCGTTGCCGTTGGGGAATGTCTTCTGGTGGCGTGTTGTTCACCAGGGCATCGATCGCGCCTTGGCCAGCCACTTCCACTCGCACTCGTTCCTCGGTCGCCGCGTCGACCTCTTCCTCATAAACCGGG
>CAZFWL010000697.1:0-2565 GCA_964522775.1 uncultured Halomicronema sp. | reverse complement strand
AACCCAAGGATTTGATGAAGATCATCTGCTGGCGGCTGTTTCGTTATCTGCGACTAAAACATCTCAGCAGCAGCCGAACGGTGTTGATTGATTGGAAAGACCATAGTGATGTAAAGGAAAAAGTGTGGAAACAATACTTTGGTGAGTTCTTAGATGACGTTGAGGTCATCGACGAGCGCACATTTCCTTATATCTTGCGGCATACGCATCTGCGACCCCGGCAACTCATTGTGCTTTGCAATGCGATCGCGGAACAGGCCATGATGTACGGCGAGTTTCCGCATCTTTCGCCTCAATGCATTGTGGCAGGGGTGGAAGCCGCGGGCGAGATTTTGGCCCAAGAAGTCTTCAACGCTTACAGTGCGGTTTATCCCAATGCGGCGCGGATTGCCGATGCGCTGGCAGGGATTCCACCGATTTTTGAGGGCAAAGAACTGGATAAACGCGCTCACCGGACGGCGTCGCAATGGTCAGACGAATATTCGCCCTATCGGTTTCGGCAGTTTGTAGCAGAGCTGGGAATTGTCGGGCGGGTGCGCCAGAGCGATCGCAGCCAAACGAGGGTGGAGGCGGATTTTGAGTATTTCCAAACGGGGCGACTCATCTTGGCTGATGACGACCTGTGCGCCATTCACCCGATGTTCTACCGCAAGCTCAATGTCCGCATGACGGAAAAGGTGTGTGTTTATCCGTTTCCCGATCATCAGGATTATCGGCTAAGCCTGGCGTCTTAAACGGTACTGCCATGAGTACAATGGCGATGGCTTTCGGGCCAATGTCCTGATTTCCTACTCATTGCAGAGTTTTTGACCACTGTGGCCGACGCTCTACCCCCACCTGCGGCAACGACTCGATCACCCCAGCCGACATCAGCGCTGATCTGGCTTAGCGGTGCCCTCTTTATTCCTGCAGTCATGGGACTGGGCTGGCAAGTTTTTAACCAGCCAGCGTTGAGTCACCGTCTACTCGCGTTGGGATTGCTGCTGACTGGACTTGAACAGGGGCGCATGGCCATGGTGGATCTGCGCCAGGTCGCCGCCGTTGGGCAGCAATTGGAGGATCGTCGGTTGATGCGGTTCTATCAAGTTTTGCTGCTGGCGATCGCCGGTCAGCTCGTCGGCTTCTACCTGGCGGCAGTTGGCTGGCTCGGGTACGGCACTGGCGTCATCATGATCAGCATCATTGGGTTCAACCTCGCGGCAGGCCTCCAACTCCAGCCCGAGAACGATCCGCCCCTGCGATCAGTGACCTTGCGGGAGCGATCTGGCGTGCTGCTGGCCGATGGATTGGCGCTGGCCCTAGTGGGTTTGTGGCTGGCAGACGTCGGTCGGGTATGGATTGGCGCGGGCTTGCTGACCATTGCGCTGAGCTTTGTGACGGTGAAGGTGGTGCAAGGGGTGCGATCGCGCCTTTAAGGTTTGTTCGCCTTTGAGGTCAACTAAGCCGCAGATTGGGCTGCTCCAATTTCCACACTGACGGAGTCAAACCGGGCATCACCGGGTTTGTAGGCTAGCAGTTCCATGCCGATGGGTTCGCCGCTGTCAGCATCCTTGATAAGGATGACCCCATCGCCTAGCTCAGTGCAGAGCTGATTGGGACGAGGGCTTTGCCAGAACACGGTGAGCAGTTCCATCTCTGGCTCGTAGAAGACTTTTACTTGTGCCATCTTTACGAGAGATCTGAGAAAGACGGGGCATCAGCGATGAGGGGAAATCGCTCCGGGTGTTGAATAGTCTCAAGGGAGAGATCAACATCAAGGTCGGGCCAGTAGAGATGGCCAGGATGGGGCTCTTCTAAATTGAAGACGTGCTTGACGGGCGCATCTTCAAACCACGGAAATGCTTCGCAAGGCAGGAGGTATTCGCGATCTCGACAGAGCAACCAAATACCATGGGCCGAGATATTACTCACTTCGATGGTTTATGCCTGTGTTTGGTCCGAAGGCCGATCATGATTCGTCTAAAAAGCGATTAATCACATTGGCGAGGGTCTCTAAATGATCTCTTGAAGCATGATGACTGACAAACTCAAGATTGATGGTGCGATCGCTGATGACTAGCGTCAACGCCTGACTCTCAGAAGACAAGATGCCTTTCCAGTCACGGTATTTGTGCAGCTCAACTCTGGCCGTTTCAATATGATTGAGGGCATAGGTTTCCTCATGGTCTATCTGCTCCGAATGGTAGATTTCTTGAATATTGAGGCAATTTGCAGCCCGGTCGAACCGATAGCATCGATAGCCGGAGGAAGGGGTGATTGCGGTGACGATGTTGAAGCCCACTATGCCAAGTATTACGCCGAGCATCAGCCACCCCCAATGACCCGTGAGCAACATGAGTACCCAGCCGACGGCCAACGTGAAGATGACCCAGCCAGCCACCACCAAGTCTCCCCCGTCAAAGTCCTGTTTTAGAACCAAAAGGGTTTCACTGTGATGGCTGATGTGAAGACGAGACATGACTAAACTCAGATGAGTGGCATGGGCAAGGGTGAGAATCTATGCCGCTTGGGCGGTGTTGGCAAAATGCCAGTAGGTAAGGCCATCGCGCTGTTCGGGGATGACGA
>CAZFWL010000696.1:0-2565 GCA_964522775.1 uncultured Halomicronema sp. | reverse complement strand
CCCTCAGTGGTGATCATGCCCGTGCGGGCCCCGTCATGGGTGAGCAATGTGTTAGTAGCGATCGTCGTCCCGTGGAGCACATGCTCGATGTCGCCGTAGTCAGTCTGGGCCATCTCGCATAGGGTTTGAATGCCCTGAATCATGCCGATGGAGGGATCTTCAACGGTGGTGGGAACTTTGTGAATCCAAGTTTGCTGCTGGACCACATCAGCCAAAATCAGGTCGGTAAAGGTACCGCCAATATCCACACCGATGAGTTTCATGTCCGCTCTCCTCACATGCCAATGCTGCCTCGGATTCTAGAGAGGGACGGTAGGGACAAAATGTTCAGGCTGCACGTTTGGGGCGATCTCGGAGTCACTTGCTCTCGTAAAAGGGCGATCGCCCCCCGCTACTTACCCATCTAGCGGACTGCGGACGCCTTGGCCCCTCGATTCAGCACATGTAGTGATGATAAGTTTCTTCGGTGCGATAGGCATAATGCCGCAGACGCATAACCTCACGGACTTGCTCTAGCAGCTTTTTCGGTTTTGGCTCCATGAGATTTTCATGCAGGCTCAGTAGCTGAAGTATCGAAAAACACGGAGTGGTCTTTTTGTACTACAACTGAAAATATGTGGAAACTTTCTCGCGATCCATCTGAGTCGGAATAATATGCAGAATGTTTCTCACGATCTACCCAGATTTGCTTGATCGCAAGTAACTTTCTCGCGATCCACCCGAATCGGGATGATATACGGAAACTTTCTGTCTAATAACATTGTTAGGTGTAATGCGAAGTCATGAAGGTCTTCATCAGCCACGCAAGTGCCGACAAGCCGTTCGCGCGACGGCTTTCAGATGTGCTTATGGCGAGTGGCGTTGAGGTCTGGATCGATGAGATGGTCCTCTTGCCGGGTGATAATATCATCCAGAAGATCGAAGAGGGCATCAGTTCTTCTGACGTCATTATCGCTGTCCTCTCAAAGAACTACGTCGATTCGAAATGGGCAATGCAAGAGCTTTCAATGTTCTCGGCTCGCTCATTGTCGGAAGGTACGTTTCGTGTGATTCCGGCTTTGATTGAAGACTGTGACATCCCGATCTTCTTGCGCGATCGACTGTACGTCGACTTCCGCCATAACTTTGACGATGCAGCAGCGTCGGTACTTCGTGCCCTTAAGGTTGAACCGAGCGAAGAAACCCCGGCGGAAGAACGTGTAGCCAGAGCAGCGTCTGGCAAAGTGCATTCACTCGAACGGCACCGAAACAAACTGTCTCAGCACCTGCAAGATGGAGAACTCACGCTGGTCTGTGGGGCAGGCGTCTCGGCAGCGGCCGGTGCACCTACTTGGCCAGTTCTGCTCAATGAATTGTTGTCCAGTTTAATTCGACGGCAGCTCCCAGATGGGCCGCCAGAACCAGAAGACCAAAAGAAACTGGCCCACTTGTATCAGGAGTTTTTCAGCCCATCAGCGCTTGTCGTCGCACAATACTTAAAGAACGGATTGGGCGGTGATTTTCTCGATACTGTCAGACGGACACTGTACGCCAAAGCGCCCAATTCAAGCGAATTGTTGGAATCAGTCGTTGATCTTTGCCGGCCGCAGCGCTCACGAAACTCTCTTCACTCGATAATCACCTTCAACTTTGATGACCTGATTGAATTCAATCTCGAACAGAACCACATCCGCCATCGCGCAATATATGCTGAGGGCCAAAAGGCCGAGCGCTCAGAGCTTCCAGTTTTCCACGTGCATGGCTATCTGCCCCGTACTGGAACTATCGACGACAAGCATGCAATCGTCTTTAGCGAAGATGCCTACCATTCACAATTCATTGACCCATTCAGCTGGTCGAACATGGTACAGCTCAATCATTTCGGCAACAACGTGTGCTTGTTTGTCGGGTTGAGCATGAGCGATCCAAACCTTCGTCGATTACTCGATGTAGCAATGCGCAAAAATCCCGACCGGGACGCGAACCATTACGTATTTAAACGTCGGACTGATCCTTCCGTACTTGGAGACAAGATCGCTGCACTTGGCCTCGCAGGTGATGACGCGGAAACGGCTCGTGAATTCATGGGAATGTCCGAGATTCTTGAAGAACAAGACAGTCACAATTTGGGGCTGAACACGATTTGGATTGACGACTACGCAGAGATCCCACCCTTCTTGCGAGCACTAACCGAAGGACTGTAGGCACCTAACCAAGCGTTGCACGCGAGCGGGCGGCAGCGTCGATCGTGAAATCGAGGTCAAACGCGCCCGCCGCGTGAACTTTGGCGTTAGACGCCCTTGCCACTACTGGCCGATTCCTCGACGGCGGCATGCAGCGTATTGCACATAGTACCGAAGACTTAGCTGCCCAGCATGTACCTAGTAAATGTCAAGATTCGGCGGTTGTCGGCTGTCGTAGTAGCCCATCCAGACGGCCTTGACGATCCAAGTCACATCCACCAATATGCTCGTTGTTGACAAAGATTTGCGGCACTGATTTACGACCGTTAGCGCGTTCCGCCATGCGCACTCGGGCCGCGCCATCCCCGTCAATCTTGTATTCTTGATAATCAACGCCTTTCCA
>CAZFWL010000695.1:0-2566 GCA_964522775.1 uncultured Halomicronema sp. | reverse complement strand
CGACTTGCGCTCTGGATGAAGAGCCATTGTGGCATGTCAGTCTCAGCCCTGATGGTCAGTCACTGGTCTGTGCTCGACAAAATGGTGAAATTAGTTTGTGGTCGGTCCCGTTGGGTCAACCTCAAGGACAATTATGCATCGATCGCCCCTATGAAGGCATGCAAATTGGTGGCTGCTTAGGTCTTACTGAATTTGAGCGTCAGATGCTCTATTCTCTCGGTGCGAGCGATTATTGAGACTTTGCCGCGATCGCGAACGGTGGCCGCACTAATAAATCCGCGGTACGAAAAACTGCTCATTGATCGGTGGCCGCACGTAATCCTCGGGGGCAAGTTGGCGAGGCGGTAAGTCAAACGGTTCCGGCGTCATATCGATATAGGGCACCTTAGACAGGATATGGCTGATGCAGTTCAGGCGAGCCCGTTTTTTGTCATCGGCATCCACGGTAAACCAAGGAGCCTCGGGGATATTCGTGTGAGCAAACATCTCATCCTTGGCTTTGGAATATTCGACCCAGCGATCGCGTGATTGCAGATCCATCGGGCTCAGCTTCCAGCGGCGGGCCGGGTCCGTCAGCCGTGATTGAAAGCGACGCTCTTGTTCTTCATCGCTGACAGAAAACCAATATTTCAGCAAGATGATGCCCGAGCGTACGAGCATTTGCTCAAATTGCGGACAGGTTTGCATAAATTCGCGATATTGTCGCTCTGTGCAAAATCCCATCACATGCTCCACGCCGGCTCGGTTATACCAGCTTCGGTCAAAACACACGATTTCTCCTGCAGCGGGCAGATGGGCGACATAGCGCTGAAAGTACCATTCTGTTTTTTCGCGATCGCTGGGCGTACCCAATGCCACCACTCGGCAGCCTCGAGGATTCAATGGATCGGTGATGCGTTTAATAGTGCCCCCTTTCCCCGCCGCGTCCCGGCCTTCAAAAATGATGACAATCCGCGCGCCGGCATGTTTGACCCAGTACTGTAGTTTGACCAACTCAACCTGCAAGCGCGCTAGCTCTTTTTCGTAAAACTTTTTAGGTAATTTAGAACTACCTTCCGACTCTTGCGGGTAGTAAAAAACTTGCCGATCAGTTGCCGCGTCGGCCTGCTTCTTGCCTTTTGCATGGGCTTTCTGCTTTTTTCCATGCTTGCTTTTGGAAGCCTTTTTGACAGATTTTTTCTTGCCTTTGGTCTTCTTTGATGTCGCTTGACGGGAGGCTGCGGTCTCTGGCTCAATCTCGACTAGCGGTTGAGTATTGGTATCAGCATCTGCTTTCAGACCGTTCTTAGTCATTGCATCAAAATTTGGATGGGTTTTACTACTTGTAGTGCATGACCGAAGTGGACTTCACCAATGCTCTACAAATCGTAGGAGAAGCCTTGATGGCTCAGCTACTCTGAGCGGATGTTGCTTTCTAAGCAACTAACAAACTTGGCATGAGGCTTACGACTCGCCTAGCAACTGCTCAAATTCGTTACGTAGGTTGGTGAAATTGGCGATACGACCCACGATCAAGCTGTTTTCTTCCGCATTTACAAGTTCTTGCCGCCAACTGGAAACACGATCACTGTCGTGCATCCAGAAACTAATCATCTGGGCGATAATCGCATCCCAATCCCAATCGGGACGACGCTCAATGGTTTCAGTTGCTTTGATAAAGCCATCAAGGGTGCATTTGTAGCTGCCGAGATATGCACAGCCACGATCTGGTGATTGCTCGACCTGCTGTTGATGGCGAAAGAAATCCCAAACAGTGGTGACGCCGATAATATCAAAGTTGTATTTCATAAAACTGTGGTCCAATTCTGGATTGTCAGTAGAGCAACCTCTGTAGAGCTCGGCAGTCCCCACGCAAGAAAAAGGCACAGAATACCTCTGTGCCTGAACAACGTGTTTTGCGTGTGGGTCTGAAAGCGCATACGAAATAGAAGCCTGCTGTTCAATTGCAGAGTCAGAAGTGTCACTCGCTAAAGACTTGCCGCAACATCTGATGAAGTTGAGTAGGCGAGTGCTTCCTCAAGTGATTTGAGCTGATAAAAGTTAGGCATCATCATTAACGACTTCCGATATCCAAACTGTTCAGAGTTAACCAGCAGCAAGCAGAATCTAGCCTGGTGATCCCAAAAGCATGGTCCCTGATTGTTGGAGCTTGTCTTAAGTGCCCATAGTGAATTACCCATCTCATTTGACTAAAGGCGGCTGTAATTTGTAGAAGTTGCTTTAAGATTGGCGACCCCGCAGCCAGTAGGTCGTCATTTTGCCTTTACCTTTGACCTCGATCGCCCCCCGCTGGTCGAACACATATTGATCTTTGAGTTGTTCATAAACTGCTGCTGTGACCTGTACGCAATCAGCCTGTCCTTGAGATTCCATGCGACTGGCTACGTTCACAGCATCACCCCACAGGTCATAAGAAAACTTCTTGAGGCCGATGACGCCTGCAACTACCGGCCCGGTGTCAATGCCGATGCGCAGACGAAAGCTGGACTGGTCTTGGCGGTGGAACTGGGCGATCGCTGCTTGCATATCGAGGGCCATTTCCGCGATCGCCTGGGTATGGTTCGGT
>CAZFWL010000694.1:0-2569 GCA_964522775.1 uncultured Halomicronema sp. | reverse complement strand
CGGGATCGCCTTGAGCATCAACGCCCCGGACAAAATCGCACCGCTAGCGAAGGTCAGCCGCCTTAGCGGAAATTTGGGTTCGCGCTGGCACAATCGCTGAATTCGCTGCCACTCTTGGTGAAACTGCAACGCCATGGCTGCCTACCCACGCTTAAAACTTCTAATGCACAAACACCCTGTATTCTGGCCTAATTTAACCGCAATGTGGAAAAACTGCCCACTATTCTGCCCGCTGATGCACCAATCGCAAGTCCAGCGTTAGCGGTGTTTCTGGATGCACCACCGGGGGCGGCAACCCTTCGGGGACAGCGCCTGTAGCCACAGACGAAAACCTTTCTTGGAAGCGCGATCGCGCTGCTTCTGAGGATTGCGGAAGGCTGGCTTCGTCGGCGACCTCGGCATGGTAAATCATGCCGCCGAGGAACTGCGATTTCCAGGTATCAATGACCTCGAATCGCAAGGGCGTGTGAACGGCCAAAGCGGCATGCTCCGTCGGTAGGGGCGATCGCGCCCGAAATCTCACAGCGCCCACATAGTCACCGGCCACTCCGGTAGAGCGCATTGGCACCCGATGGCCATTGCACAAAATCACGTACCGCTGGGCCAGGGCCCCAGTTTCGGGAGCATCACCCACCGCCCCGGTGAGAAAAAGCTGCACCCGCTCCATGGAATTATCGACCGGGCGAGAAGTGCCGCTGCCCCCCGCATCGCCAATCACGGGCCAGGGTTCGAGAGCAGTGCGCAATTCCAACACCCGGGAAGGATTGTCGAGCAGCGTAATTTTGCCGTTTTGAGGAAACCGCCGTAGCAAAAACGGGGTGAACCAGTCCAGTTCAAACGGTAGCCCTGCCGCCTTCAGCTCTTTCAGCACGATTTGAAAATCTTGAATTAAGTAGTGGGGCAGCAGCCAGCGATCGCGCAATTCCGGCCCCCAACGTTTTAGCGGTTGGGTAAAGGGCTGTTGCCAAAAGCGCGCTACTAAGGCCCGAATCAGCAACATTTGCAGCAGTCGTAGTCCCGTAAATGGCGGCATTTCAAAGCCGCGAAACTCCAGCAGGCCCAGCTGAGCCGCAGGATTGTGGATGGGGTAGAGCTTATCGATGCAAAGGGCTGTGCGATGAGTGTTGCCCGTGACATCTTGCAGCAGTGGACTCAGTAAGCGATCCACCACTTCGGGGGCGATCGCCGTTCCGGGCGTCAATGCCAAAAAAGCCAATTCCAGTTCATACAAGCTGTCGTGGCGGGCTTCGTCTACTCGCGGCGATTGACTCGTAGGCCCGATATATTGCCCGGCAAATATATAAGACAGACTGGGATGATGCTGCCAGTAAGTCAGCAAACTTCGCAATAGGTCAGGTCGCTTGAGCAGCGGGCTGGCGTCGGGCGTCAGGCCTCCGATGGTGATGTGAGCCCCACCGCCGGTTCCGAGTAACCGACCATCGCGACCATATTTTTCGCAGGAGAGGCCGCAGTCGATCGCGGCCTCGTCTAAAGCGTGATGCAATTGCACCAGCTCCGGCCACGTAGCGACGGGATGGATGTTGACCTCTAGCACCCCTGGGTCGGGGGTAATCTTGAAGCCTTCGATGCCTTGATTCATGGGTGGCGCAAAGCCAGCTAACTGCACGGGCTGATCAAGCACTTCCGCCGTCGCTTCAATCGCTGTGATCACGTCAGCAAAGCTGCGGGCAGAAGCGATCGGCGGCAAAAACACCTGCACCATCCCCTTTTCAACGGAGACGACTAGGGCCAGACGAATGCTGTTTTCTGGCGCTAAGGGCGAAGTCTGCTCTGGGCGAATGGGGGCACTGTCAAAGGCGGGTTGGGCCTCGGGTAAAAGCGGGTCCGCGTCGGGCAGTTCGGCCAAAGGCAGACGGAGGCCAATCGGTCCGTCGCCTGGGAGCAAGGTCATACCTTGGTCAAGGCCTGTCCAGCAGCAACTTTGCCATATCGGCGAGTCCTGCACTGTAGTCGTCAGTAGCGGCAGCACAAACCCCACCGGCGCTTTCTCCTCTGCTTCGTAGGCGGCCATAATCACCGCATGGGGAATCGCGAGACAGGTTGCCAATTCTTGGATGAAACTTTTGGCAGCGGTCCACGTTTGCGGTTGCGTTGGTTGGTTGGCGGGAGCGAGCAGTTCGGCGTTGCGCCAGAGGGGTTGCCCATCCAGTCGCCAAAAGCATCCCAAAGCCCAACGCGGATAGAGTTCGTCGGGGTACAGTTTGCCAATACCGTAATGTCGCAAACTGCCAACCTGCGGCAAGCGGTTTGCCAAGCGCAGCAACAGGTCTTCGGCGAGTTGTCGCTTTTCCGGGCCTAAAGCTTCGTAGCGCCATTGCAAATCAGTGCGATCACTCGCCGATACATAAGTCGGCTCCCCCCCCATCGTTAGCCCGACTTGAGCCGCCTGCAGCCGTTGATCCACCTGATGACCAAGGGCATCAATGGCGCTCCACTGAGATTTGCTAAACGGCTGAATAGTCACAGATTTAATCGTTTTGGGTCAGGGCCCATCCGCGCAGGGAAGGTCAGAGCTATCCTAGGGCAGCGCGGTCTGAAACGCGCTAAG
>CAZFWL010000693.1:0-2576 GCA_964522775.1 uncultured Halomicronema sp. | reverse complement strand
CGTGATCAACAGCGAAGATCTGGGCCAGTCGAAAGTGGCGCTAGTGTATGGCCAGATGAACGAGCCTCCCGGTGCACGGATGCGGGTAGCGTTGTCTGCGTTAACCATGGCCGAGTATTTCCGTGACGTGAATAAGCAGGACGTGTTGTTGTTTATCGACAACATCTTCCGATTTGTGCAAGCCGGTTCCGAGGTGTCTGCACTGCTAGGACGGATGCCTTCGGCAGTGGGGTATCAGCCAACTTTGGGTACCGATATGGGTGACCTGCAAGAGCGCATTACCTCGACTCTAGAAGGATCTATTACTTCTATTCAAGCGGTATATGTACCTGCGGATGACTTGACTGACCCGGCGCCAGCCACAACCTTTGCTCACTTGGATGCAACAACGGTGCTCTCCCGTGCCTTGGCATCTAAGGGGATTTATCCGGCAGTAGATCCGTTGGATTCTACTTCCACCATGTTGCAGTCGGCTGTGGTCGGCGATGAGCACTACAATACTGCTCGTGCTGTGCAGTCCACATTGCAGCGCTACAAAGAACTGCAAGATATCATTGCCATTCTGGGTCTTGATGAATTGTCTGAGGACGATCGATTGACGGTAGCGCGGGCTCGTAAAATCGAGAAATTCCTCTCGCAGCCTTTCTTTGTGGCAGAAATCTTTACCGGGATGGCTGGCCAGTACGTCACTTTGGAAGAAACCATTAAGGGCTTCCAAATGATTTTGAATGGCGAGCTGGATGATATTCCCGAGCAGGCTTTCTACCTCAAGGGCAACCTGGATATGGTGCTCAAAGCAGCGGAAGAAATGAAGGCGAAGTCTTAGTTCGCTAATTGGACAGGAGCTGCATAGCAAGCGGGCTATCAGCTCCTGTGTTGTTAATTTGTCTTGTCAAAAGAACGGTTTAATCCATCATGTCTTTGACCGTGCGCGTAATTGCTCCCGATAAAACAGTTTGGGATGCAGAAGCAGAAGAGATTATTTTGCCGAGTACTACCGGGCAGCTGGGTATCTTGGGCGGTCACGCTCCGTTGATGACGGCCTTAGATGTCGGTGTGATGCGAGTTCGACCTGAAAAAGACTGGGTCGCGATCGCTGTCATGGGCGGTTTTGCTGAAGTCGATAACGACGAAGTGACTATTTTGGTGCGGGGCGCTGAACAAGGTGACAGCATCGATCAAGATGAAGCTCGCAGTACTTATGAAGCAGCACAGACTGCCGCTAATGCAGTCTCTCCAGATGATCGTCGCGCTTCCTTGCAGGCTAAGCAAGAGCTGCGTCGCGCCCGGGCTCGTCTGCAAGCCGCAGGAGGCGCAGTCTAGTCTAAGATTCGGCTATCACTGCTGACTCACTAGCTGCAGCTGAAATTACTTGAGATACAAAAGAGCGCCTGTTCACTGAACAGGCGCTCTTTTGTTATTGGAAATTTTCAATTTGGGGGCGGTAAGCTATCAATAGTTTGCACCCAATTATCACGAACTGCCTGTAAATAAGACAGTTTTGAATTTCTCCTGGGCAACCCGCATCGGCTTGCCTTTACCTTCTTCTTGCCAATAGTTAATGATTTCAGTAGCGGTATTGAGCAATTCCACTCGCTCTTCTTCAGAAATCCAGCTCTTGCCCTCGAGCTCAGTTTTCATCTGTTCCCAGGCATCGTTACGAGGCCAAAAGAAGTAAGCCGTCAGTGGACTCGTTCCCTTGCCAACGACTTGATCGACCGCCAATGCAACATCCTTATCTAGCCAAAGTACCTTGAGTACAAATCTGGCACTGGTTTCTAATGCAGCCTCCACCGCAAACCCCCTTCCAAAACTACAGTCCTTCATAATAGCTTAAAGCGGAATATCTGTAATGTGTTAAACCGAGCTAGCTGAGGCTGATGAAGTGGCTGCACAAATGGCATCAAAGAAGCATGAATGTGAGGCGATCGCCCTTTTCCAACATGGAGGTCAGCGCTTGCTGATATACGTCAGTCATCTGCGTTTAAACCGATGAAGGTATGACCGAGGGCCGTGGAGCAATTAGGTCCACTGAAGTTCACCGGTGCCTGTTGGAATTGTCTGCGAGCTTTATAGCACGACTCGTTTTTGCCACCCTGCTCCCAATAGTCGATAACTGCTTGTGCCGTGTTTAGCAGCTCGATGCGGTACTCCTCTGGCATATCGGGGCCAAAACGCGCCTGAATCGCTTTGATCTTCGCGGCTCGTTCGCATAACGATGTCCTTAGCTGTTTTATCGGATCATGCTCTATTCGTTGACTGGATGTTAGCGCTTGTACCTCTTGTGATTGGTCTGCATGGCCATGGTTCGCTTCTGGAGGCCAACGGGCCTTGACGGAGATGCAGCGAGGGTGCTCCCAGCGGATGCCGAAGTGTTTCCAGTGCGGGAGTTGTGTAGTGTCGCCTTTTTTCTGCTGAACGGATAGCCAAAGGCAGTCGCTGGCCCAGCGAACGTCGAGATAATACTGGTAGCGCCAGTGTCTCCAGGTTTGGGCAAGTTCTTTCATGGGCTATCTCTCTTGTTCGCTGCGGCAACTGGCAGTTTGCCCAGGCGGTTTTCGAACCACAATTGTGGG
>CAZFWL010000692.1:0-2579 GCA_964522775.1 uncultured Halomicronema sp. | reverse complement strand
CTGGTACGGTCTCGCTTAACACTTCGGATGAAGCGGCACGCAACGGCTATGTTCAGGTGATTCGTCAGCGTACCGCCCAGAGTCGCGATCAGTTCTTTCGTCAGTATCAGCACCACGCTCTGACCGGTGAGGAACAGATTGAAGCCCTGCGGCTGCTCGAAATGCAACACCATGCCTTATTGATGTACACCAGTTGCGGCTGGTTCTTTGATGAGGTGTCGCGGCCCGAGGGCACGCAGATTTTACGTTATGCAGCGCGGGCGATCGAGCTAGCGGGTGAAATCAGCGGTGTTGAACTCGAAACCGAGTTCATTAATCGTCTGGAACCGGGCCTCAGCAACGTTCCCCAGTTTCACAATGCGGCGGGTGTCTATCGCCAACTGGCGATCCCCTCCCAGGTGAGCCTAGAGCAGGTGGTGGCCCACTACGCCATGAGTTCGCTATTTACGCCTTACCAGGTCGAACAGCGCCTCTATTGCTACACCATTCAACAACACGACTATCAGGTGCAGCGCATGGGACCGTTGTCCCTAGCGGTGGGACGATTGCAGGTGACGTCGGATGTAACGGGCGATCGCTCTGACCTGAGTTTTGTCGTGCTGCATCTAGGCGGTTGGGATTTCCACTGCAGTGTCAATGGTTTCCGTCGTCGCTTAGATTATCAGCGGGCGAAAGAAACGGTGCTAGCAGCATTTACCAGCGGCAGCGCGGCGCAAGTGATTTTAGCCATGAACGAAGCGTTTGGGGATCATGCTTATAACTTGCAGACCCTGTTCGCCGAAGAACGCCACCGCATCATGCAGTTGCTGAGTCGCGACACGTTGCAGCGGTTGGATCAGCTCTATAATCAGGTTTATCGCAACAACCACGGTCTGCTCAAAGCCTTCCATCGTGACGGCCTGGATGTACCCCAAGAATTGCAAGTGGCTGCAGAAGTCGCCATTCGCCATCGCGCCTTGGAAAGCCTGCGCATGCTAGAACAGGACACCTTGGATTTGAACGGCGGGCCGCTGAATCGCGGAACGGTTCACCTCATGCAGTTAGAAGCTATCGCCCAAGAAGCCCAGCAGTTCCAATGTGACTGTGCCCTGCCTGAAGGACAACGCATTTTGGAAGGCATTATCTGGCGATCGCTGCGTCATTTCCTCGATAATCCAGGGCCAGAACATCTTGCAGAGGATGTCGATTGGCTAAGGCGGTTGATTAGCCTCGGGCATGATCTGGGGGGCATTTCGCTGGTGCGATCGCAAGAACTGTACTGGCAACACACTGCTACATGGCTGAGCTGGCTCCGGCAGGAAGAACCCGCTCAAGCGATGGTTTACCTGAAGCCCCTGCTCAAACTAGCGAAGGCTTTGGCAATTGACCCGCAGGCACTATTGACCCATGATTCAGCTCTGCGGCAGACAGCCGAATCTCAATAACTAGCGGTTTAGGAGAGGCGATCGCGCTGCATAAATTCCACTTTAGGGATGCTGGGATCGCTGACTAGGCCAATCCCGGCGAACCCCCAGCGGCTCAACATGCTTTTGAGTTGATAGGCTGGAACGGATTCCACGGCAAAGCGATCGCGCACCTCGGGAGCATGGGCGCTCAAATACGACAGAGCCTCATGATCGGCAGGAAAGATCAGCAGGTAGGTGTGATCGCTTTCTGGCCCTTCGGGGCGAGCGGCGAGGTGACGGCCATCCTGCTTCGAGCGCAGCAGATAATAAACGCTGGAATACATTTTCCTATCCTGATTTCAACTGCGGCTTACTGGCAAGCAGATAGGAATTGTAGAGGTTTTGGAACACGACATAAAACATCGGGCCGAGGGCGATCGCTGGCGTTAAAAACGTCAGACACACCCAGATACTAAACAGGGTATTTTTCTGTCCGAGGGATTGGCCCATCTCTTGCCCCCAGTCGTAACCACCGAGCCAGCGCCCCATGGCAAAATTACAGGTACAGAGCAGCAGCGAAACCGACGCAATTTCTAAGATCACGATCCAGGGATAAGTGGACTCAACTTCAATAAAGTGGGTTGCTTTAGCGGTCGATAGGTAAATCGCCGCCATCCAGA
Organism: uncultured Halomicronema sp.; assembly: GCA_964522775.1. Classification (GTDB taxonomy): domain Bacteria; phylum Cyanobacteriota; class Cyanobacteriia; order Phormidesmidales; family Phormidesmidaceae; genus Halomicronema. The sequence goes on along the minus strand of CAZFWL010000692.1, from coordinate 514 downwards.
AGTAAAAGCCTGTACTCCGCACGGGATCTAAAGCTTTGACCAGGGCAGGAGCATAATGCTGCATTAGTTGCGTCAGTCCCAACGGCAGCAAAATTACGGTCAGCGTGTTAGCCAACCCCGTTAAATCGATACTGGTATGACCGTTTGGGTTCAACAAGGGCAACACTAACGGCAAGGTGATCGCAGAGAAGCTGTTAGTGACAATCACCGAAGACATTACATAGTCCACTCGACCGTCCAAGAATCGGGTCATTACGGGCGCTGCCGCTGCCGTTGGGGCCATGGCAATCATAAAGGCGGCGAGCGCGAGTTCAGGGCTAACCCAATTGCTGATCCAAGCGGTGATGCCGGCGATCGCCATCATCATGGCGATGATCGTGCCTAAGCGCGGATTCAGAGCCGATTTCACATCGATCTTCAGATCCAGCAGTGAACAGAAGAGAATCAACATGATTAAGTAGCGAATCAGGTAGGCGTAATGGTGACCTTGCGGAAATAAGATGCCCACAGCGAT
>CAZFWL010000691.1:537-2583 GCA_964522775.1 uncultured Halomicronema sp. | reverse complement strand
AAGCTCAGAACAAAGGAACGCTTGAGCGTAGTAAAAAGTCGGGAAATCAAAATAGGGGTTTAGGAGGGGGCGTCGTCGGCGGTTTGCAAGATGGTTTTGTTCGCTTCAATCATTCGTTGCAGGCGATCGGGTAGTGCGGCGCTGGCCTTGGCATCGGCAGAGAGTTGAGCCAGCACAATCTGATCGCGTAAAGACTGAAGTTGGTGATGCGTTTGTTGCAGGCGATCGCAGCTGGTTTCTAATTGTTGTTGCGTGAGGCTGCGATATTGCTCGGTTTGGACTTGTTCTAGGGCTACCGTACTTCCGGCAATATTGGCCGCTAGTCCTTCCACGGTATACAGCGCTTCTAACAAGTCGGGAATCAGGGTCGAATCACGCTCAGCAATCTCAGCAGCCGCAGTTTGACTTTCGCTGGCCCACTGATAGGCCTCACCCCAAGCACTTTGCGGCTCCAGACCGGGAAATTTAGCCGCGATCGCATCCAAATGTTCCAACATGACGGTGCGATTGAGCAAGTTACCCGTCGTGTTCAGGCGATCGCCGCGAAACTGAACAAACCAGGCACCCAACATGCCCAGAACAATCACGGCTCCAACCACTAGGCTAATCAGCTTCCAGCCAGCAAAGACGATCAGCGCCAAGTATCCCAAAATTGCCCCGACTAATACGAAGGTGGTTTGGGGATATCGAAAAGCGCTACGCCAGCGGATACTCATGTGGTCAATAGGGAATTGGCTGGTCTGATCATACCTAGGACTCTAGGCCGCGATCGATTTCTTTACGCAGGCAACAGATGACTTCCCATCAGAGACAGTAGCGGCAACGCTACATTGCAACAGCAATGGCGGTCATCTCGAATAAGCTGATACAACAAAACAGGCTAGGCAATTAACCTAACCTGCTTTGACCGTACGGGCGTTTTGGATTGTGCTTAGTCAGCAGCGACACGAATGTTGATGACTGAAGTCACTTCTGCATGAAGCTTGATCGTGACTTTGTATTCACCGAGCTTGTTGATGTCGGGTACCGAAATGTCGCGGCGATCGACCTCTTTTTGAGTTGCCAGCTGAATAGCTTCAGCCACGTCAGCAGACGTGACCGTACCGAAAATAGCGTCGTCTTCACCAACTGGCTTCTTGATGACAAACAGGCCAATGGTTTCCATGGCTGTCTTCATCGCTTCAGCGTCGTTCTTGATCTGCTCTAACCGCTGGCGAATCTCTTCGCGGCGACGCTCAACTTGCTTCAAAACACCAGGAGTAGTGCGTACCGCTAGCCCACGGGGAAACAGGTAGTTGCGGGCATAACCCGGTGCGACCTCAACCAGGTCACCTGAAATCCCCAACTTACGAATATCTTCTTGTAAAACGACTTGAACTCGCTTGGCCATAATTTTCCTTCAAACGCCCGGTCTAATACTCTACCGAAAGAGGGGCAATGCTGGCAACTCTTATTGCTAAGCATTCAGGATGGCAAAATAGCTCTAGTCCCAGCCAACCTGTGCCCGCCATGCAGAAACCTTTGCTCGTGCTGATACCCGCGATCTGGATCGTCGCGATCGCCATCCTTTCCGTGCAAAATGCCACTCCCGTCACCATCAACTTTTTGGGATTGCAGTCTGTGGAGCTGCCATTTGGGGTGGTTTTGAGCTTTTTTGCGGCGGGCAGCATGGTCATCACAGCGGGACTTTGGTGGCTGCTCACGAACTCGCGACGACTGCAATAGCCGACCTCTCTCCAATGATTAGGAGGAGGTTATGGCTAGCAAGCCTTTCGAAAACGAGCGGCGATCACTAATTACGTGACATCCCACCAGCCAAAGCCTGGCCCAATAAAGCGCACAGTCAGCCAGAGCGCAATCATGGCAAAAATGCCAATCCAGGCACCTTGGGTCGTCCATTTAACGAACTTCTCGCTCTGACCCTTCGTAATCGGTACCCAGGGCAAAATGGTTTCCTGTTTACCGTAGTCTTCGCCCAGCTTTTCTTTGCGGCGCTTGGATTCTCCCATGGCAGACCTTTGAAGAGGATGTCTACAAATTAATCGC
>CAZFWL010000691.1:0-506 GCA_964522775.1 uncultured Halomicronema sp. | reverse complement strand
AATCACCTGACATCATACCGCGTTCTAAAAACGTCGCTGTCTCCGCACCAACGGCGTCGGCTCAGATAGCCAAAGATGCTGTCGCTGGTGTAGCCGAATAGCAGGATTGAGTGCGTCCAAAATCTGCCGCCCGTAGCTGCGATGGTTTACCCGGTTATCCAAGATCGCAACGGTGCCCTGATTGGCCCGCACGGGGGCGATCGCCCGCTGCAATTCCATGAGTGCAGTAGGCAACAGGTACAACCGGAACCAGTCTTGGTGCGATCGCTTGTAGTAGGCGACTCGACCGGCCACTAGGGGATTTTCTAAAGACGGGAGCGGCAATGTAGCAAGCACTAACAAACTCGGGGGCGGCAACTGGGTTTGATGGGTTTGCCAAAAGCGCCAGCCCGTCACCAGGACGCCATTCGCTGGCAGATCGGTCGTTTCTACCTGTACTCGCGAGCCAAACTGCGACGCCAGGGTCGTGGCCACCTGTCGCTTGAGGGGGGTATCGTTCACCAGCA
>CAZFWL010000690.1:0-2584 GCA_964522775.1 uncultured Halomicronema sp. | reverse complement strand
AAAGAGTAACTGTTTTGTCTTCAGCGCTGAAGACAAGCTGCTTTCTGTTCTTTGACTTGTGCGTAAGCTGAGCAACAGCATCAAAAGGGCAGTTGCGACCGCGATCGCTGGCCCTTTTGATGCATCAGGTGTTGATGAGGATAACTTGCGCAAAAATTGTTGCATTCCATAAGGGAAAGTTGATTCGATCAATGGAGGCGAGATAGGTTACTCCTCGAACCAGACAGCTCGCCAGGCATGCTCTGCTTCCGCTCGTGCTTGTTCCCGCTGCAGAGTGCGGTACTGTCGACCCAGACGTTTAAGCTTGTGCAGTGTCTCTTGCAGTCGCCCCCGCCATAACGCTGCTTGGGCATCCGCAAATTCAACATCTGCTAAACGCAGATTAATAGCTACGAGATGGGTCATCTCATGCTCTGGTTCTTCATCGCTGGTGAAATCGTCGTCTTCATCTTCGATGACGTCGTCTTCATTATCGCGGGCATCATCACGGCGGTCTGCTAGCTCGACTAAAACACTGACTAAATTTGGCTGGCTGGGTCCCGTACCATCGCTATCGGCTTCAGTTGCGGCGGCAATGACCATGTCCGGTAAATCTGGCAACACATTGGCCTGCTTGAGTAAATGATTTGCCAGGCTCGAAAGTGTACGCAAAATTGCCCGCAGATGCCGTTCAAAAGCACATGTCGTTTTGCTAGGCTGACCGGGGTAAGAGGCTCAGCGTCTAGTAGCGAAAAGAGTGATAAAGATGTGCTTAATCGTTGCAACATAGTTGCCGCTTTATCAGAGGTCGTATCAGAATCAGGCTGCTCGTTGGTTTCAGTCGACGATGGCTCTGTAGAGTCGTCGTCGTCATCTGCTGAAGCTGCTTCTATCGAAGATGCTGCTTCAGGGGAAACAGGCGAAGCTACTTCGGATATTTCTGGATGTGATGACAGGTCAGACGATGGAGTGTCATCAGGTGGCACATCATGAACGATTTCATCATCATCGTCATCATGCTCTGAGGCCATGGCTTCATATTTAGCCACAACCGCTTCCTCGAGTTGAGCTGCCAAATCAGTCACATTTTTGATTTGGCCCAATTGATTAATCTGCGCTTCACCTTGAGAAGCAAGCTGACGCAAGTCCGACTGCAACTTCTCACGCTGGGGGACTGTAAGAGCAACAAACTCCTCGGGGTAAGTTTGTGTACAAAGGTGATATGTCGCTAAAACGAGTTGGCGCTTGACGGCGAGCCCGACAACATTGAGGTAATTCTGATAGACCGTCTGTAGAGTCTGATCAAGGTCCTGAGTTGACGAGTCGAGCTTATCGAGATCTGCAGAAATTTGGTCAAGACTTCTAGCCATAAATTTCAATCACAATAGTGGCAGATGCTTGCAATATAGCTAGCTTTCAGAATTTTGATGACCTGTTAATGCTTGGAGCGACTGTATCCTGACTCTCCTGACAAAAGCGATATTCAGCCGAGCTATCAGGCAATGAAGCCCGGCCAAATTATCTAACTCTGATATTTAGGCTAGAGATAAATCTTCTCGGGCACTTACCCTGTTTGATCAAACCTGACTTGTCTGAAAGCAGATAAAAAAACATAAGTAGAGTAGGTAACTGATTACTTACTCTACTTATGATGCGCAGATAAATCAGTCAGTGTTACTTACCGCCGACTTGTGCAGCTACCTCAGCAGCGAAATCAACTTCTTCTTTTTCGATGCCTTCACCCAGTACAAAACGCGCAAAGCGTCGAATCTGGATATTCTCGCCTAGTTGAGCCACCGTCTTTTTCACCAATTCATCCACAGTGATGTTTTGGTCTTTGATAAATGGCTGATCCACCAGTGACAGCTCTTTCAGGCGCTTATCAATTCGGCCTTGGACAATTTTTTCGCGGATATTTTCTGGCTTTTTCGCCAGATCTTCGCGGCCCATTTCAATCGTCTTCTCTTTCTCAATCCATTCCTGGGGAATGTCGTCGACTTTGACGTATTCCACATTGGGGCATGCGGCAATTTGCATAGCCACATCCTGAGCCAGACTCTTGAAAGCGTCGCCCTTAGCCACGAAATCAGTCTCGCAGTTAACTTCCACGAGCACGCCAATGCGAGCACCGACGTGAATATAGCTATGAACCAAGCCTTCTGCAGCTACCCGGCCTTCCTTCTTAGCTGCAGAAGAAATGCCTTTTTGACGTAGCCACTCAACCGCTTTCTCTAAATCACCGTCGTTTTCTTTGAGTGCTTTCTTACAGTCCATCATGCCTGCGCCAGTTTTTTCGCGCAGTTCTTTGACCAACTTTGCCGAAATTTCAGCCATGTTACCCTCGTTGCTTATTTAGTCGCTTCATGAATGATGGTGTAGCGAGATCGCCAGCTTATTCTTCAGAATCGTCCTGGCTATCAGCCGATGGGATATCGCTTTCGCCATCGAAATCCGCTTCAGCACCTTCGTAGTCGTCATAAATTGCCCCGGAATCTACTCGGCCATGAGCACCTTCGTAAATTGCATCAGCCAATCGACCTACGATTAGCTTGATGGAGCGAATAGCATCATCATTAGCTGGAATGGGGATATCGACGTCATCTGG
>CAZFWL010000689.1:0-2593 GCA_964522775.1 uncultured Halomicronema sp. | reverse complement strand
GAAGCGGCAGGCATCGCCGAAAAGCGCTCCGGCGTGCGGGGGCCGGAAAACGTGTGGGGATCTGCCCTAACGGCGACTGTTTGCGCGATCGGTGTTTTGGTCGCTCAACAAAGTGGCATAGCGGGGCTGAATGCGACGTGGGTCGGCCTGTTTAGCCTGGGCTACGTGGCCAGTTTCGCCACCAAGCTGTCAGACACCACCGCCAGCGAAGTCGGCAAAGCCTATGGCAAGCGCACGTTTTTGATTACGACGCTGCAGCCGGTTCCGGCAGGCACCGAGGGAGCCGTCAGCCTAGAAGGAACCCTGGCGGGAATTGTCGGTTCGGCAGTGATTGCCGCAGTCGGGCTGGCGACGGGGCTGATTTCGCTAGGGGGCGCATTACTGTGTCTGATCGCCGCCTTTATTGCCACGAATGCGGAAAGTGTCATCGGCGCAACCCTGCAAGAGCGGCTGCCCTGGCTCACCAATGAATTAGTCAACATTGTGAACACCACCATTGGCGCGATCGCGGCGATCGCGATCGCCCTGCTAGTAGCGCTTTTATAGCTTTGCCAATCAGTATGGTTTGACCAACCAGCCACTAGTTCCATACCTTTGCGGTTTACCAGTCATTATTAATATCGCTTTGAAATAGATTTGGGCGTTAGGAAATCGGCCCTTCAGCTGCTTTAAAGCTCATGCAGAATCTTGCTAGCCACTTTGATAAGGGGGCGGCGACAGCGAGGGATCAAACCTTAAGCAAGTCTGTGTCAACCCAGTTTCAACTTTCACTCAACTCTCTATTGAAATAGAAACTCTAAAATCCGAGAACCGTTAGGCTGGAGCGCTGATGAAAACGTTGCCGGAAAATGTGGTCGCCTACAAACGCACCCCTGAATTCACCGCAGCTTCTGTACCCGAGGGGTTGCTCCACGCCCACAGCACCAAAGCGGGTGTCTGGGGCAAGATCGTGATTCTGTCAGGCCAGTTGACTTACCGCATTCTGACTCCCGAGATCGAGGAAATCTCGCTGAGTCCCGGCATTCATGGAGTGGTCGAACCCACCGTCAAACATGAGGTCATCCCCCAACCGGGCGTCCGCTTTTACGTGGAGTTTTATCGGGCTCCCTAAGGTTTTTACTCGGGAACGCCATCACCTTGAATATCTGTCGAAATGACCGCTAGGGAATTGATTACAGCGATCGCGTCTTCCGTCGTCAGATTGGTGCAGGGCATCTCCGGGGTCAGCGTATTGTTGATCAGCGCGGCCCCAGACAAGCGTACAAAACCGTCTGACACCGGCAGCCAGTCACTGATTAGCGACGGTTCGGGAAACTGCTCCCGCAACGCGGTATCGACAAAAACTCCGTAGTTCAGGCCATATTCCACCGTGTCATCGGTCAAAATGGGCGGCATCAGCGGCAACCGCTTTTCCGTGGTGGGAGTGCCACCCACGCCCCCGGTGGTGAACTCAATCAGGAAGCAGCGATCGCCGCCATCGCGATACAAAATCTGATACCCCCCAAACCGTTCATCCGCTTGAGTGAGCAGCTGCACCACGCCAAACCCATCGGGTATCGCCGTCGGCAACACCAGCGGGAGCCCCAAAGCCCGAATTTGCGCCGTTTGCTCTGGGGTAATCAAGGCTAAGAAGGCGGTATTGGGCGGCGGCGGTGGTGCCCCTGGCTCCGATGCTGTGGGGTCAGGGGATGGTGGAGCGGTGGCTTCGGGTGGAGCCGGACGACAGGCCGTGAGTCCGAGCAAGCACAGGCCCGCGATCGCCCCTCCCAGGGGTAAACATCTCCGGATCGATTGGGTGGATAAGCGCCAAAATCGAGATCGCATAGTGCCTCTCCCAGGCTAATTCCGCTGCATGATACCGCCAATCCATCACCAACAAGTCAGCGATGCCGAGGAAATTAGGAGACGGTCCCCTGAAACTCACACAGCATCGCCCGAATCACTCTATAGAACCGTCCCCTCAGATTGCGGGAACAGCTGCCAAGTCAGTCGATGGTTACAGCAATTGCTGGAACTGGGGATCGGCCCCTAGTGCTTTGACTGCCTTTTTGATGTCTTGGGTGCGGCTTTTGTGAACCACCAAAGTTGCTTTGCCGTCGCGCACCACCACGACATCTTCGAGGCCGATGGTCACAATCACTTCGTCGTCATCGGAGGTGTAGACAATGCTGCCGGTAGTGTCGAGTCCGAGATGCTGCGCCATTTCCACATTCGGCTTTTCCGGAGTTTTCAGCAGCCGCTCCACGGCATTCCAATCGCCCAAATCATCCCAGCCAAAGGCCACCGGCATCACGCAAGCTTTATCCGTCTTTTCCATCACGGCATAGTCGATGCTGAGCTTTTCGAGCTTGGCATAGGCATCGACGCCTTGGGCGCGCAGGGGCTGCATGATTTCCGGCGCATGGGTATCGAGTTCTTGCAGCATCACCCCGGCTGGAAAAATAAACATGCCGCTATTCCAGCTAAAGCGGCCACTAGCGATAAAGTCCTCAGCCGTTGCTTGATCAGGCTTCTCGGTAAAGCGGGCCACTTTGTAAGCAGTGCAGTCGCCATAGGTGCCGAGCGGCTCGCCCTGTTCGATGTAGCCATAGCC
>CAZFWL010000688.1:0-2595 GCA_964522775.1 uncultured Halomicronema sp. | reverse complement strand
ACTGATGAGTGTGTGAGGAGTCAGTTTTATGGTAAGCACCCCAGCGCGGCCAACGAGTCGTCAACATTTGCCCTTGCCTAAAGGCTTGGGTTGGCAGACTTTAGACTTGCCCCAGACCCAGCTATTTGGCACCGATGGCATTCGCGGGCAGGCTGGTGAGTTGTTGAATGCTCCCCTAGCCACGCAAATCGGATACTGGGCAGGCCAAGTGTTGCGGCAACACTACGCCACGCAGGGACCTATTTTATTAGGGCAAGATTCTCGTAATTCTGGACACATGCTCGCATCGGCGTTGGCAGCTGGACTCACCTCGGCGGGCTTAGAGGTGTGGAATCTGGGCCTGTGTCCCACAGCGGCAGTCGCTAATTTAACACCCGCCGTGGGAGCGATCGGAGGCGTGATGATCTCCGCTAGCCACAACCCTCCCCAAGACAATGGCATCAAGTTTTTTGGCCCCGAAGGCACAAAGCTGCCGACAGCCATACAGCAACATATCGAGCGATCGCTCCGGGGATTAGAAGTTCCTAGCGTCACACCAGTCAACACCTGGGGACAATGGCACAACCGGCCCGAACTGGTAGGCCAGTATCTCGAGTTTTTGCACCAACCGCTGCCCAATCTCAACTTGAGCGGACTCAAAATCGTTTTAGACATGGCTTGGGGAGCCGCCGCTGGCATTGCCACCCAGGCATTCGAAAGTACGCAAGCCGAGGTGATTGGCCTTCATGGCTTACCCGATGGCGATCGCATCAATGTAAATTGCGGCTCGACCCACCTAGAACCCCTTAAAGCTGCGGTTCGCGATCATCAGGCTGATATTGGGTTTGCCTTTGATGGCGATGCTGATCGGGTCATTGCAGTCGATGGCCAAGGTCGGGTAGTCGATGGCGATTACATCCTTTATTTCTGGGGCAAGATGCTGAAAGAAGCTCAGCGTTTGCCCAACAACCTCATCATTTCAACGGTGATGACCAATCTCGGCTTCGAGCGCGCGTGGAATGCTCTAGGCGGCGACCTCTTACGCACTCAAGTCGGCGATCAACACGTTCATGCAGAAATGATTGATCGCGGGGCTAAGCTGGGGGGCGAGCAATCTGGACACATTCTTTGCCACCACTACAGCCTGACGGGAGACGGCATTTTGACGGCGTTGCATTTGGCTGATCTGGTGCAACAAGTGGGCGGATCGCTAGCCGCATTAGTCGATCAAAGTTTCACCACCTATCCTCAGCGCTTAGAGAATGTTCGCGTGGAAGACCGCGATCGCCGCAAGAACTGGCAAGCCTGCACTCCAGTGGTGCAAACAATCGCCAAAGCAGAAGCTGATATGGGCGATTTAGGACGCGTATTGGTACGCCCATCGGGCACGGAACCCTTAATTCGTGTCATGGTCGAGGCTGAGCGCCAGCCCTTGGTCGATCACTGGACTGATCAGATTTCCGCAGCGGTACGGCAGTACCTAGTGGTGTAGGGACAGCGCAGCATCACAGCAGCTAATTCAAGCGATCGCGGATTTATGAACAATCTCGCGATCGCAAACGCTTTTTTCTGGCATTCGATGATGTCTCGACAACCCTTGCCGCAATGAGCAGCTGCTTAGCAATAGCCAACAGCAGCACACCAGCGATTTTTTGAATCCAAAGTTAATGAGAGACAGAACCTAGCAGCGTCAGATGTTAGTCAGCTTCTGTCGACGTTGCTGGCCTGTAGGCTTCTCAAGTAATCGAGACCTCGGAGTCAACTACAGCCAACTGCAAGGTCTCGATTAGCGACACAGTCCAAGGCAGACAGATTAAACTAGGGAATGTTTAGGCTTTTTAAGCACTGGTAGGCAGTCTCTCTTACGACAGGGATTGTCTAACCCTCGCAGATACGAAACTAAAGGCACGTTTTATGGCAAACCGTTTGCGTCAACCCTCTTTTTTCCGGCGGACTGCTCAGGTAACAGCTTCTGGTCTGTTGACGACGACCTGGTTTTTGATGCAGAGCTTAGCGGCTTTACCGCCAGTGTTGGCGCAGACCGAAGAAGACGATCAGCTAACCTACGGCGAATTTCTCGAGTTGGTTGACTCCGGCCAGGTTGAGCAAGTAGACATCGACCCCAATACGAACACTGCCGATGTCGTGCTGAAAGGTGACGAAGAAGACGATCCGCCTCAGGAAGTCGTGTTGTTTGAGGGGGATGCCAATAATCCAGAACTGATTCAACGGCTGCGCGCCCAAGATGTGGATGTTGAAATCGAGCCCGAAGGCGGCGGCAATGCGCTGGCTTGGATTGCGACGAATACTTTAGTCATCATGTTGCTGCTGTTTGGTTTGTTGCTCATTCTGCGGCGCAGCGCCAACAATGCCGGTGGCGCGATGAGCTTTGGTCGATCGCGCGCCCGGTTTCAGATGGAAGCCAAAACGGGTGTGCAGTTTGATGATGTCGCAGGCATCGAAGCGGCCAAAGAAGAGCTGCAAGAAGTCGTCGCCTTCCTCAAACCGGTTCGACGCGCGAATGACGATAAAGAAGTCGGAACCGAACGCCGGATCGTCTTCGTCGGATCCGCCGTCGTCGGCCACCCACTGGCGGCGCCGTGGCTGGTCGGCGAT
>CAZFWL010000687.1:0-2597 GCA_964522775.1 uncultured Halomicronema sp. | reverse complement strand
ATAACGAACTCGTTTCCGCCGCCTTGATCTGCGCCGTGTACAAAAAGCCACAGGGAATCAGCCCCCAAGCGAGGCCCAGCAATAGTGGTGTCCACCAGCGACGCGACTGGGCAGTGTGCCCCATGACCTGCTGCAAGCGATCGTGCAGCGCTCCCTGCAAGGGATGCAGAAAGGGCAATTGGGGCAACAAACCAGGGGCCACTTGGCGTAACCCAATCAATATCAAGAGGGTGCCGGTTAGCAACGCCATCACGCGACGGAGCCCACTGCCGACGCCAGCCACTTGTCCACTAGCAACCAACACAGAGCCCAGCCCCCCAATGGCCGCCCCCACCAACACATAACTAGCGAGTCGCCCTAGGTTGAGGCAAAGATGAAACCCCAACTGCTGAGTGCGCGTGGGTAACGCGGTTTTCTCCGCCACTTGAGGACGAGTCGTGAGAGCGAACGCTACTGTAATCGGGCCACACATACCCACACAGTGGCCAAAGCTGCCCAAAAAACCTAACGCCGCAATAAGTGACAGTTCCAACACGCCAGCCCTAGCCCTCCAGGGTCAAAAACTGCTCCAGGGCATCGGCCACTTTCGGCGGCCAACGGCGGATCGTACGCACCCAGTCCACATCTTTGTAGCGACTGTCCAATCCCTCAACAGCTACCCACTGACTTTCGGCTTCACCGCGTTTATTGCTGGCCCACAATCCAGCGGTCAGGGCCGCCCGCGCATCAGGAAAGTTCGGATACTTGCGCACTACCCCTCGCAACACCTTCAGCGCTTCCGCACTGCGATCAACTTGATAGAGGGCTAAACCATAATTCACTCTTGCCAGGGCAAAGTTGGGATCAAGGTCAGCCGCTTGTTCATAGTCAGCGATCGCACTCTCCCAATCGCCTAATCCCGCTTCCGCATTACCGCGATTATTCAACGCACCTGCTTCGTTCGGCATCAGGTCTAGAACGTGGTTATAGTCCGCGATCGCAGCGTCCCAAGCCTGCTGCATTTCATACGCCGCCCCCCGATTCAGATAAGAGTCCGGTTCGTCGGGAGCAAGCGAGATAGCCTGGGTGTAGTCCGCAATGGCCTCATCCAGTTGAAACTGACTCGCTCGCACAATGCCGCGATTGCTCCAAATCGCCGGTTCATCCGGCAAATATTCCAAGAGCTGTGTCCACAACTCATCGGCAGCCGCATAGTCACCCTCGCGGCTGGTGATAAAGGCTTTTTCTCGTAGGGTGGCGATTTCCTGAATATCGGCTTGGCTAAAGTCGGCAGGAGCAGGAGCGGCGATCGCGGCTGCCCCCGTTCCCCAAGCGAGGCACAGGCACAGACAGCAACTGCTCAACAAGCGTACAAATTTCTTTAAAGACACTGAATTTATTCAACGACGGAAGGCACTTCTATAGCCTATCGAGTCCAGCGACGAAACGGAAATGAAGATTACCTTTGGAGGAGATTTCGCCGATAGCGGCGGTCCCTACCTGCCGTATGCAGATATCAACGCAGCCAGCACTAGGCACAACCTGCAGCAACCGTTGCGAGACCGTAGAGATTGCAACATCCCCTCACAATTCCTTGTCAGCTGGTGTAGTTAGAGTATTATCGTTGGGTGAAAACGCTAGATATGGGCGATCGCGTGGCGGAATACCAACCTTCTCTGCTCTCGAATCAAGATCTCAAAGCGGCTGAGGTGTCTTGGGCGTACAATCGCGCCCCCTCACAACAAGCATCCCTAACTGCCGCCGAGCTAGCCACTTGGAAGCAGCGTATTCACAGCTTTCAGCAAACGGTTAAAGCCGACGCGAGTGCAGCTCAGGGCAATCTGTTTGGCGATCTTGCGACGTCACCTGCCGACGAAATTGAGCCGTTCACTTTACCCCAGCGCAACGCCGAGTTCTGGCGTGAGCAGTTTACCGATGCAGGCAATGCTGCCCTTTATTTTGTGGTGGATCATGAGGCTGATCTGCTGCTTTACGTGGGCGAAACCGTCAAAGCCAATCAACGCTGGAAAGGCACCCACGACTGCAAACGCTACATTCTGAACTACGTATCAGCCCATCGGACCGCCGACCTAGCGGTGCAGGTCAATATCGGCTTTTGGCCCTACGCGCCCGAAGATCGCAAAGCCCGTCAGTCATTGGAATCGGAGCTAATTCGCAAATGGCGATCGCCCTTTAACAAGGAGAACTGGCGTCAATGGGCCACCCCGTTTATTGGCCAAGCCGATAGTTAGGGATTGTCGGCAGCTCGTCGCTTAGCGTGAATACTGCGCATGTGTTTTTTGATTGTATTTTTGCTAACGACAAGCTGAGCGGCAATGTCGTTGTAAGATTGGCCGTCTTGATACAGCAACCAGACTTCTTGCTCTCGTGGGGTCAAGCCCCAGTTCTGCGCCTCATCAAGCAACATTTCCTGCAACATCTGTTGCTGATTTTCAATCGCAATCAAGAGACAAGATTGCTGGTTTTCCGTGAGTTTGATCCAACGACTGCGGATCCGGAGTGACTTGGCCGCTTTCGACAAAATATCAATCTCCATCGCCCAGCTTTGCTGAGTAAAGTGGCGACGGCATTGCTGAGCAATTTGATAAATTAATTTC
>CAZFWL010000686.1:0-2598 GCA_964522775.1 uncultured Halomicronema sp. | reverse complement strand
GCGGATCAAGGAAATGCGCCACCCCCTGGATCACGTCAATGCCAGCGTCTTGTAAAGTTTCCTGCTGGGACTGACGGATGCTTTGTAAATGATTAGCGATCGCAGTTTTCAACCCTGGCCAGTCCAGCAATCCCGTAGGATTCACCCATTGCAAAGAAGCCGCAACTTGCTGCTGGTGAACAAACTCAGCAGCGTTAACCAGTAATTTTTTGGGTACGCAGCCGCGGTTCACGCAGGTGCCCCCAAGCGCCCGAGATTCAGCGATCGCGACCCGTGCCCCCAAACTAGCAGCTCGTTTCGCCGCAGCTAATCCCCCAGAGCCAGCACCAATCACCAAAACATCTACGTTAATCATTGTGCCTTTATCCACCATTTCCCACTGACGCTTTACGTCGTTGATCTGTCATCAACATATGAAAAGTTCATGGCTATGCCATCAACCTGCGGGCGTAAAAGGCTAGGCAGTACTATCTTTTTGTCGGCAGCGATAATGTAAACATGCTGCCCTTTTGCAAAGTAGATTTTACGTCAATAAAACCACCGTGCAGTTTGGCAATTCGGCAACATAAATGTAACCCTAAACCGCTGCCCGCACGTCGTTGTTTGCCCTGGCGGAACCAGTCAAAAATTTCGGCCTGGTCTTCTTCAGAGATACCAATACCGGTATCAATTACTCGGAGCCTCAGCCATGAAGTATCACTTGAACTCGCATAACTGTTCGGCAAGTTTTCAGGCGCTTGGTGTAGACAATCCAGTTGAATCTTAACCTCACCATCATCGGTAAATTTAAGGGCATTACCGATCAGGTTCGTAACCACTCGACGTAGTTCCATCACATCCCCATGCATCTCAAAAGGGGCTGAATCTGCAATGGGATTATCTAAGCTATCACCAATTTTCAAAGCCAGCTGCTTTTCGTCAGCGAGCGGCTTTAACTCGTTGACCACCGCTGTCGCAATATCGCATAAGTTCAGAGTTGTGACGGTCAAAGACTTGTGCCCCGCATCATGGCGGTAAACTTCTAATAAAGTATTGACCATTGCCAACAGCTGCTCATTATTCTGAATAGTTTCAGAAATCGCCTCTTTAGCACCTACAGCCACCGTGCCAAATGACTCATTCTTACAAAATGTGAGCATGCGATTCGCCGCCACAAGAGGAGTCCTCAAATCGTGGGTTAAGCGGGCCACAAAATCATCTCGTTGACGAATCATGTAAGTCTGACTATCGATCGCTTCTTTCATGCGGATCAGCGATCGCACCCTAGCTTGCAATTCATCAACATCAAAAGGCTTGCGGATAAAGTCGTCAGCACCCGCATCCAATCCTTCGACCAGGCTCACATGGTCGTGGGCGGTCAGCAAGAGAATAGGAATGTAGGATAATGCCTCTGATTGCCGAACTCTATTGGTGACTTCATAGCCATCCATTCCCGGCATCATAATGTCTAAAAGAATTAGATCAGGGGGGGATTGCTCAATCTTTTCCAGGGCTTCATAGCCATTCTTGGCAGAATCCAACTGGTATTCGTCCCCTGCCAAAATAGTTTCAATCAGAAAAATATTATCAATAGAATCATCTACAGCAAGGATTCTTTTGGTTTGAACCATGCTATTTACTCACAAAGCTAATCGTTTCCACTTTATTTTCGAAAACCCGTATCACCTTAGACAGCCTTACAAGAACTCGATATTTTGTCCTCTATCTTCTGAGTGATTTTGTGTAGCACGCTTCATTAACAGCCATAAATCATCTACTTCTTTCAGGTCGGTTTTTCTGAATCTCCAAAATCTTTGAAGGATGAACTGACACAGCATAGTCCTTTCGGCATCGGATTTCATGGCCTAATCAAACCCTTCATCAGTTCACATCAATCGATCTTCACTTACTTGTGAGAGAACGCTTTGCAGACTAATGCCCCTTAAAATTCAAGGATCAAGATTGAGAGGCTATGCAGTCTGAAAACATGCGAATTAAGCGAAGAATGAGTGTTCCATAATTCTTGAATCTACTGATTCGACAGCGCTAAGTAGCTGCTTGAAGCCCGATAAGACATATTCTCAAAAAACCAAAAAAGGGCTGTAGTCAGATTTCACTGATATGAATTGGAATACGTCGCGTTCAGCAAGCTGCGGCAATTATTTCCTCTTCATCTGAGCATTGGTCATATTTACACGACCAGTTTTTGACTTTAGAGGATCTGTTCAGATGTCAAAGGTTTTTCGCTGGTGCAAAGGCTTTGGAGATGCTCCATCACCTGCCTAAACACCGCTCCATTACGCCTTCGTGAAACCGACTTTTGCCATGCTTATGACTTTGACAACAGTCTCAAAATCTCACTCAGATCAGCTCAATTGAACGACGGGCTGATTCTCCACCAGTGTGTTGCCAGTGAGAATATCATCCACGGTGATGCGGAGGGTACGATCGCCATCCACAGCAAACTGTACTCGAATGCGATCGCTCCCTGGCACGCCTAACGGCTCTAGCTTCGCGATAGTGCGCCCGGCTCCAGTGTCGTTCAGAGGTTGCACTTGCTGGGCTTCTTTTTGGGTTTGGCGGGTGACGAGGCGATCGCCCTCAAAGAAAACTTCAGTC
>CAZFWL010000685.1:0-2605 GCA_964522775.1 uncultured Halomicronema sp. | reverse complement strand
GGGGTTAAAGCAGAGTTATGTTGTTCGAACGTTGAGTGAGAGGACATAAAATCGGTTGGTTGAAGCGAGACAAACGACTTTAGAGACCCTTTCGCAAGTGAGTTTTAACTGCTTCCATTTCTTCAGCGATCGACCTAATGTCAGAAAATATTTCATGAAAAGCTAGGCTATCCGCTTTACTCATTTTAGTTGCCTTGACAGTAGATTCAGGCTTTTCGGAGGACTGGCCGAGAGGTGAAAGGT
Source organism: uncultured Halomicronema sp. (assembly GCA_964522775.1). Taxonomy (GTDB): domain Bacteria; phylum Cyanobacteriota; class Cyanobacteriia; order Phormidesmidales; family Phormidesmidaceae; genus Halomicronema. The sequence continues at coordinate 2,362 of CAZFWL010000685.1, read as the reverse complement.
TCATGGTGGGGGCTCCAGATAATAAAGACAATCCGATCAAGATGAAATTAGGTTAGGCAACAGTGCGGCTAGGTAATACCCATAAAACTGCCGGACAAATCAAGGCAGTCGAGATGGAGATTGTGAAGCAGATCCATAGACCTTGTACTTGTTCGGGATTCATGGCGCACTCCTCGTGGTGGGTTCAGACAGGTGTTTCGTTCGATGAATCAATCATCTCGTGCACGGCCCATTCAGTGGGTGATGGCAGTATCCGTGCTGCGGTGATAATTCCAGAGTCGCTCCGTGCCATGGGTAACGTAGCCAAGTGACAGTAACGGTCAAGAAGCATGAGGCAGATCACATCCCCCTCTAGCAAAGACAAGAAAAAGGCCCTGAATCCTCACGGACCAGAGCCCTCGGAGCCCAAAAGATGAAACTCTTTAGGAGTTCGGGCACCAAGCTTCTATAAAGCCCCCTCAACAATAGTCATCAAGGGGGCAACAGTGTGTGAATAAAAACGTCGTTAGCTAGAAAGCTAAGAACTTAAGCGATAGCGTCTTTCTCTAGATTCTCTTGACGCAGCTCATCAAAGTCCACAGCGTCCTTATCCAAGTTCTCGCGACGCAACTCATCAAAGTCAATGGCCGCCAAGATACTGATGGCATCTTTCTCTAGATTCTCTTGACGCAACTCATCGAAATCAACCGCGTCCTTATCCAAGTTCTCGCGACGCAATTCGTCAAAGTCAATCCCTTTCGCCAACACTTCGTAGACCGCGTCTTTGTCCAGGTTTTCCCGACGTAACTCATCGAAATCAACCGCGTCCTTATCCAAGTTCTCGCGACGCAGCTCATCGAAGTCAATCCCTTTCGCCAACACTTCGTAAACTGCATCCTTGTCTAGATTCTCTTGACGCAGTTCATCAAAGTCCACGGCGTCTTTGTCCAAGTTCTCTTGACGTAACTCATCAAAGTCGATGGCTTTCGTCTGAATTTCGTAGACCGCGTCCTTGTCTAAGTTCTCTTGACGTAGCTCATCAAAGTTGACCGCATCCTTGTCCAAGTTTTCCTGACGCAACTCATCGAAGTTGGGAGCGGCGTAGCTAGTAGCGGGAGCGATAGCGATAGTAGCAGCGGTCAGAGCAGTGAGGGTTAAGGCGATAGCTTTCATGGTTTGAACTCCTTTGTCGCATCGGCGACTGATTCATCTTGTTTTCTATAGTCGGGTCTCCTCCTGAGTCGCCTCTGATGGGGAAATAAGTGCTCCTTAATCCCTGCCTGAGAAAACTGAGGACTGCATTCAGCCAGGACTCAGATGTTCCTGACCTTGGCTTTGCCTCACCCTAGGAACCCATCGGGCGAGTCTCGAGAACTGAAACAGAAAAACTCGGGAAGACCCCGACCTAAAAAAAATCCCCCGACCCAAAGGCCAGGGGAAACAGTCAAGAAACCAAACTTCAGGAGAAGAAAATCGATACTTTAGGCAAGTAGCCCCAAGGTCTTACCGTGGTCCCGCGCCATTCGAATAAACGCTTGCCGCTCTTTACTGGGAATGCCCAGGCGGTCGCAGAAATTCGTGATGACTTTAGAGTGCAAAGCAATCGCTTGACCACGAACTTGCTTTAACTTGCGGTCACCAATCAGCTGACGAGTCAAGACAACAAAGGGAGCAAACATCCTAAAGACCTCTTAAAAAGCGACAGAGTGATGAGAGAGGAGAGTCAATTCAGCTAAGCCGGGCTTAGCTCACCGCCAGTGCCACCAAGAACAAACCGGTCACAAACAAACTGGCGACTGCACCCTGCAGCATGTAACGTTGCTGCTGCTCGACTGAGGGATACTCGGCCGGATACGCTTCCGTTTCGACTGCGTAAGCATTCAGAACGCCGTTGTCTAGTTGTGTGGTGTACATGAGCCAAACCTCCAAAGTGGAATGCGTTTGTTTATGTAAATAAATGTAACAGCATATGTAACAGAATGTAAAGGTACTTGCTTTTGTTTAATATTTGCGCTAGCAGAATATTCTTTGCTGGAGAAGCATCATAAAAATCCCCTCTGCCAAAACGGTAGAGGGGATGGGGTTGTCTAGTTGAGTGGTGCTGGAAAGAGGGGGAAGCAGTTGAAGGGTTAGGCGGTGTAGTGAATGCCGCGATAGGTCAGTTCAGTAGTGGCCTGTTGGCGTTGTTGAACACTGTATTGCTTTTGCGCGTATGACTTGCCGCGGAAGGTTAGGGTCTCATTGGTTTCAGTGGCGGCAATCGCGGGGGTGGACGCTTCGTAAGTCTGGCCGAGAAATGATAGTTGCATTGGGGGGCTCCGTATTAGTTGCGTTGTTATGGATAGAAACAGCCGCTTGCGGCCAGCTTCCTGGCACAAAAGTG
>CAZFWL010000684.1:0-2609 GCA_964522775.1 uncultured Halomicronema sp. | reverse complement strand
GCCGTCGCCGCAGTCCCGGGGGGGAAGTCAAAGTCATCCTTGAACGGGCAAACGCTTCAGTATTGGCCCGAGTCAAGCAAGAAAATGAAAGCTATCAAGCCGTACCCTTGGATGATCGCCTGCTGTTTGAGCTGAGTTTGGATGACAAAGCTGATACCTTACAGCAAGCGGTTGATCAGCTAGCCCATATCGAGGTAGTGCGTTACCCTCTGGCGCAAGAGCCCCCCCATGGCCGCATCGCCCAAATTCTGGGCAGCGATGCTGAAGCGGCTTCCGATATTGACATCGTCTATTGCAAATACGATTTACCGCGCACGTTTCCTGACAACGCTCTCGATGAGGCCAAAAGTTTGCCGACGCGGGTGCGTAAAGCTGACCTAAAAGGTCGCCTTGACTTGCGCGATCAACTTACTGTCACGATTCACAGTTCCCAGGCCCAAGTAATTGATGACGCTTTGACGATTGCCAAAACTGACGATGGCAATTGGCAACTAGGCGTTCATATTGCCGATGTGGCTCATTACGTGCCCCTACACTCGCCGATTGATCGAGAAGCCTTGAAGCGGGGCATGGCGGTCTATCTGGGCAATGAGATGATTCCGATGGTACCGCCCCCATTAGCGACATCCCTCTGCTCATTCAATCCTGGCAAAGATCGGTTAGCCATTTCTCTATTGGCCACCCTCAATGCTGAAGGTGAGATCCTGGAATTCGAGCTACAGCCTACCGTGATTGCTGTTGACCATGCCTTAGATTACAAACAGGCGCAGGCGATTCTCTCTCGCGAAAATAAGGACGAACTGAAACAGCTCGAGATTGGAGCGAAAGAACTCAAGAAATTAGCGCCCATTTATGAGGTGGTGGACAACCTCTACGAGGTCAGTCGGGCGGTTCGGCAGCAGCGAATGGCGCGGGGCTCTTTTGAACTTAATTTGCCGGAACACGAATTTCCCGATGACGCCAAGGAGCCACTAGCCTCTTACGCATCACCCCGGTTTCAATACGATGACGAAGGCTTGCTGGGGGTAATTGTTGTGGCCTCCTCCTTGACGGCCCGGATGGTGATGACAGAGTTTATTCTGTTGGCAAACCAGTTGGTTGCTGCGCATCTCAAGGCATTAGCGGTGCCCGCAATTTATCGATTACATCGCACACCGACGATCTCCGATGTGCAAGAGCTAACCAAGTTGGCTGAAAACATGGAGATCAATTTAGAACTGGCAGAGGAAGAAGCGATCTACCCGATGGATTATCAGCGGTTTACCCAGCAGTTTGCCGCTTCGCCGTCGGAAAAGATTTTGACCTATCTGCTGCTGTCAACGTTCAAACCAGCGTTTTACGGCATCCACCCTGATCTGCATTTCGGTCTCGCTTTGACCGATGGCTACGCTCATTTCTCGTCACCAACTCGCCGCTATCCTGATTTGGTGATCCATCGGGTACTGCATGCTGTCTTTGCCGATGGGCGCGATCGCCGCTCCACCCGCTCCAAAGATCGGGTCAATCTTCGCCACAGCAGTTGTCACGGCAAAATCAACTGGAATGTGTTGCCGCCTGATGTCAACAACGAATTAGAAGACTACATCAAGCGAATTGTTGGTCCCTTGAGTGAACGAGAGCAGCTCGCGCAAGATGCCGAAACCGATTTGGAAGGCCTCAAAAAAGCCGAATTCATGCGAGATCATACGGGAGCCGTCTTCCACGGCTTGATCACCGGCGTTCAGTCCTACGGCTTCTTTGTAGAAATTGAAGAGCTCCTTGTGGAAGGGCTGGTGCATGTCAGCTCGCTCAAAGATGACTGGTACGAATATCGATCGCGTCAACAAAAACTCGTCGGCCGCAAAAATCGTCGTCAGTTTCGCTTGGGCGATCGCGTCGAGGTTCAAGTCAAAAGCGTGGACTATTACCGTCAGCAAATTGACCTGGTGGTTGTCGGTGGTGGTAGTGAAGCCAGCGAAGATGATATCAGTGATGACGATAGCTTCAACAATGAAGAGCGTGGTCATGACGAGTCAGAATAGCTCGGCCATGTTCCCCAATGAGCAACTCGTTAGAATTAGATAGCGGCATTCAAACCGAGCAACATTGCCTTGGTGCTGATAAGCCTGTTGCCCGTTGAACTAGTTGAATTTGTGATGAAAACCCCTGGGCAATCTTTGCCCATCACCTTAGGTGTGTCTGGCGCATCTGGTCTAATCTACGCCGTCAGAGCTGTGAAATACCTGCTCGCTGCCGACATCCCAGTCGAGTTAGTCGCCTCCAAAGCGACCTACCAAGTTTGGAAAGCCGAACAAGATATTCAAATGCCCGGTGATGTCATCGCTCAAACCGACTTTTGGCGCGAACAGGCTGGCATGCTCACGCAAGGTAAGCTCCGTTGTCACCCTTGGAGCGATGTCGGAGCCAATATTGCCAGTGGTTCCTTCAAAACTCTGGGCATGTTGGTGATACCTTGTAGCATGAGCACCATTGGCAAGCTAGCCGCCGGTCTTAGTTCTGACTTGTTAGAACGAGCCGCCGATGTGCAACTCAAGGAAGGTAAACCCTTGGTGCTGGTGCCGCGAGAAACGCCTCTGAGCCTGATTCACTTGCGCAATCTGGTAACGTTA
>CAZFWL010000683.1:0-2610 GCA_964522775.1 uncultured Halomicronema sp. | reverse complement strand
AACCTTTTGCCAACTTGAGCACCTTTTTCCGGCGCTTGCGGGCGACATTACCGCGTTTAACCCGTGCCATTCTGTCTTAGTCCTGAGTGTTTACAATGACGAATTTTGGATGAACGTTGTTCGATGTTCAAACTCCAACTGCAGCGATCGCTGAGTCTTAGGAGTAAGGCATCATCAGTTCAACGTTGGGTGCATCAGCATCCACCACCACTGCCTTCTGGCCCAAACGCACTTTGCGCTTAGTCTTTTTCTTGTCCAGCAGGTGATTGCGGAACGCTTTGCGACGTACAAATTTGCCACTACCTGTGCGCTTGAAGCGCTTAGCAGCCGATCTGCGAGTTTTTAGCTTCGGCATGATGACGTTTTCCTATTTTCGACGCAGTCTTTCATGATATACCCAGTGTCTTGATCCGCACAAGGTTATATCAAGTGCCGAAGCCCTGGCGGTGCTGAAGTGTGTTGAGAGTTTGTGGCAAAAGGATGCGGATTGCGAGCTAGCTTGCCGAATATAGTATAAATGAACTATTAATGTATGGGAAGGCTATGGGTTTTCCGGTGCCCGGCGATGCGATCGAGCAGAGTCTTGACCTCAACCGTTATTTGATTCAAACCCCGGCAGCGACCTTCTTGATGCGGGTGCAGGGGGATATGGTTGCTGATGCAGCTGTGCAGCCAGGCGATTTGCTGATTGTGGATCGCTCGCGCACGGTGCAATCGGGGGCACTAGTGGTCAGCGTCAGGGATGGTCAATTGGTGGTGTTGCGGGTCATGCAGATCGGGCAACGCCTCTTGCCTGCGAGTAACGATGAGCACGCTGGCAATGACTCGTTAGAAGTTTGGGGTGTAGTGACTAATCTGATCCGAACGGTATGACCCATTATGTTTGCCCTAGTGGACTGCAATTCATTTTTTGCTTCCTGTGAAAAAGTCTTTCGCCCTGACTTAGCGAATCGACCAGTCGCAGTGCTTTCCAATAACGATGGGTGCGTAGTCGCGCGATCGCCCGAAGCCAAACCGCTGGTGCCGATGCAAGCGACCTTCTTTTCGATTCGCCATTTGGTGAAACGGGGTGAGCTGCACGTTTTCTCCTCTAACCCGGTGTTGTACAAAGACATGTCGCGGCGCGTGATTGAGACGCTGCAGCACTTTAGTCCCGAAGTGGAGCAGTATTCGATTGATGAAGCTTTTCTGGGGCTGCATGGTTTCACCCACCTTGACCTGACCGACTACGGTCACCAAATTAAAGCAACCGTTCAACAATGGACCGGAATTCCAGTGTCTGTGGGTATTGCGCCCACTAAAACATTGGCCAAGCTCGCCGCTCACGTTGCCAAGCGAAATCCTGACAGCGAGGGGGTACTGGATTTTCAGAGTGGGGCGGAGGGCGATCGCATATTGTCGGCCATCAATATTGAGCAAGTATGGGGCATTGGTCGCAACCTCACCGCCAAGCTCAATGCCCAAGGCATTCAAACGGTGCTGCAACTCAAGCAGGCTGACGAAAACCGTATCAAAAAGCAGTTTGGCATCCTCGTCATGCGAACGGTCATGGAACTACGAGGCGTGCCCTGTTTTCCGATGGAGCCAGCGGCCGCGCTCAAAACGATGCGCATTGTGTCGCGTTCCTTTGGACATCTCGTGACTGAGCTATCAGACTTGAAGGAAGCTGTGGCCACTTACACTGCTCGCTGTGCCGAAAAGTTACGAGATGACGGCCTGGTCGCACATCAATTTGCTGTGGCCATTCGCACTAGCTACTACCGTGACGATAATCAATACGCGGCGGCACGCTCAGCCTCGCTGAATCCACCCACAAACGACACAGCAACCTTAATTAATGCGGCCATGGCCTTGACGGAAATCGCCTTTCAACCGGGGTATGAATACTTGAAGGCGAAGGTGATAGCTACCGAACTCACGCCAGCCGGAGCGTTGCAGGGAGAGCTTTTTAGCCCATCCCAGAACCCGGAGAAGCGCGATCGCTTGATGACTGCTATTGATGCAATCAACCGACAGCTGAAGCCTGATGCCGTTAAGTTTGGGGCGATGGGACTCAATCCCACGTGGGGCATGCGATCGGACTACTTTTCTCAACGCTACACCACCCACTGGGAAGAACTGCCTGCTGTGCAGCTCTGGCAACTTTCGGAAATTAGCTAATGAGCTCGTGAGGCATTCCCTGAGCTAGGAAGGATTCGATCAGCGGTCGGGCTCATCAGAACCGCTCAGAAATGGTACAAGTTTATTAGATCTGGGAATATCACATGGCCAAGTCGCGCTCAATTTATGTGTGCAACAGCTGCGGGGCGGAGTCTTCGCAATATTTTGGCAAATGCTCCGTTTGCGGCAACTGGAACACCATGGTCGAGCAAGTGACGCAGGCCTCAGAACCCGCCAAAATTGGAGCCGTTCGAGGGCGATCGCGCTCCACGAGTTCATCCAAAGCGTCGCAAAAGAAAGAACCCCGCCTCGCCCGCACCCTCAACCAAATTGAAGATCGCCCCCAACCTCGCCAACCCTCTGGCTATGCAGAACTGGATCGGGTCCTTGGCGGTGGCATCGTCCCTGGTTCCCTGGTACTTGACGGTGGCGAACCGGGCATAGGTAAAT
>CAZFWL010000682.1:0-2632 GCA_964522775.1 uncultured Halomicronema sp. | reverse complement strand
ATCCAGGCCATCGACCTTATCCGTGTTCGTGTCGCGAGCCGTCAACATCAAAATTGGCAAACGCTTGCCAGATTCGCGTAACCGTTTACACAGCTCAATGCCGTTGAGCTTGGGCAGCATGACATCCAACACCATCAAGTCATAGGCCAAATCGTTGGCCTGTATCCAGCCCAGTTCACCATCGGTCACCCAGTCCACCACATACCCTTCGTCAGTGAGGGCTTCAGTTAACCCTTCGCCAAGTTGCAAATCATCCTCAACCAGTAAAATTCGCATGGGTTTAACAATCGACGGTTTGGGTGAATATTAATATCGGCCAGCAACAGGCACTGTGCAGACTTCAGGAAAATCCTCAAAGCACAGCAATCAGCATTGTGCCAGACCGACAACTGGGTCATGCATATTCAGTAGGTCTAGATTAGATGGGTTTATCGCGTACTCAATATTGGCTCACGGGGGGCTTTGGTTTAGTCTTGATTGCCTTGACGAGCACTGCATGGTTAGCCCGTCGGGGAATTGTCGAACAGGTTCAGTCATTAGAACGGGCTGAGGCAGATCGCTATCAGTATGCCTACATTAATGAGTTACTGTTGACGATCGCTGATGCCGAAGTTGAGCAAAAGAATTACCTCAACAGTGCTGATGAAGAGAGTCTCGAGCAATACTACGAAACCCTTGATTATTTGAACGCTCAGCTGGAAGAGATTGAGAGCTTGCAAGACGAGTTAGCAGCGGATGCGCTTGATGTTGAACTGCTAGAAGAATTAACGGTTGGTATCGATAGGCATATTTCGCTGCTCGATACGGAACTGAGCGCGGCGTTATCAGAGAGTGCTGACGAGGCAGAAATGGCTTTACTCAGTCAGCAACTCAGTGAGTCTCGTCGGGACCTGCAAGTTGTTTTCCAAGATGTTTTCGATAGTGACGTGGAAGAAAGTGAGTGGGCGATCTCCGATGCAAATCTGGGCACCAATAATCAACTCTGGCTATGGACGCTTTCTGTATTGCTCGGCAGTCTCACTGTGCTGTGCTTGTATGTCTGGTTATTCAAAACCGCTCAAGTTCAAACACAAGTACAGGAAAGGCTCAGTCAAGAAAATCAACGACTGTCTAACAAGCTAAGGACTCAACAGGCCGCTTTAGACCAAGCAAAAGCAGAGCTAAAAAATCAATCCAGCCAGTTGAATGAAATCGAGCAAGAAAAACAGTTGACTGACCTCAAACTCAACTTTTTTTCATTGGCTTCCCATGAGTTAAGGACACCGCTGAGTGCAATTTTGGTGTCGGCCCAACTGCTCGACAAAAGTAAAGTGGAGTGGCCAGCCGAGAAGCGATCGCGCAATCTGAAACGGATCCAGTCATCTGCTAAGACGATGACTCAGCTACTTTCTGACATTTTGCTGCTGACGAGAGCCGAAGCCGGAAAATTAGAGCTAAATCCGGAGAGCATCAATTTGCCGGAGTTTTGTGTGCAGCTCATTGAAGAAGTCAAGTTCAATAGTCAGGCTCAGCAGCGGATTACATTCTCCTGTGAAGGCAGTCTGGAAGCGGTTCAACTGGATGAGAAATTATTGCGATCGCTGCTTATGAGCTTGCTCACGAACGCCATCAAATATTCTTCTCCTGAAAGTGAAATTCAATTACGTTTACGACCAGAGTCGTCGCACGTAGAATTTCAAATTCAAGACCAAGGGATTGGCATTTCCACTGCCGATCAACAGCACCTCTTCGAGTCATTTCACCGGGGAGAAAATGCGACCGCAATTTCTGGAGCCGGGTTGGGATTAGCCGTGGTGAGAAAGTGCCTGGAGCTGCAACAAGGAGAAATTGAGCTCCAAAGCCAGTTAGGGTTAGGGACGACTGTGACGATTCGACTGCCTTGTTAGCGTCATTCGGATCGACTCTTTCTCTCAATGCCGGTCCACAAGGGGCGACCAGTCCAGGTAGGGAGATTTGATATACTTGCTGTCACCTACGATTGTGCGCTCTGGCCAATAATTCAGAGGCTACTTGAGTCACTGAGGGGACGGAAGAGCTTGCATGATTATTGTCTGTTTCCCGATAAATGTGGTTTTCCTATCAGTTTGAGGACGATAGAATGCTGATCCCGCTGCCTTTGGCCGAACTCGATTATTCAACAACGCTGAAAACCATCTTCTATGGTCTGCTTGCAGTGGGCTTTTTGTCGGCTGTGGTGTTTGGCTCCATCGCCTGGTACAACTCTAAGAAGCCGCCCGGCTGGGAAGGCGCTGAGAAGCCCAATTGGGTGCCTGGGATGGATAAAGAAACCGCCTCAGAAGACGCCGAATAGGTAAGGCTCGCGTTATTCCGTCAATCAACAGAATTAGCGATTAGTGCACCATGACTAACGTTGTGGTGCACTGCTGTTTTTGAGGACTTTTGAGTCCAACGGGCAATGAGGATATGGGCCGCTGGAATGTAATAGAGAGCCAGTAAAGTCGCACCGCCGAGGCCGCCCGCGATCGCAATGGCGAGGGGTGGCCAAAACCCAGTCGGGTCCAGCATCAGGGGGATAAAGCCGGTAATGGTGGTGACGGTGGTGGCGACGACGTGACGGGTCGCATGCATAACGACGTGTTCCGTAGCGTGGCGATCGCCCTGGCGGGCCGCG
>CAZFWL010000681.1:0-2636 GCA_964522775.1 uncultured Halomicronema sp. | reverse complement strand
GATCCCCGTGCTTTTGAAACTTTAGTGCGAGCCTTTTACGAAGATACTGACTGGCTAGTGCGATTCAGTGCTGCCGTTTCGCTGGGGAACTTGAAAGATCCTCGGGCTCACGACGTTTTGGTAGAAGCACTGAAAAGCGAGGAAGTGGTCATTCAGCAGGCCGCGATCGCAGCAATCGGCGAAGTTGGTGATACCCAAGCGGTGGAGGACATCTTGGAATTCGCCCAAGCTGAAGATTGGCTGGTGCGCCAGCGCTTGGCAGAAGCTTTAGGTCATTTGCCCGCACCAAAGACCGAGCCCGCTCTTCGCTTTTTAGCCAAAGATTCTCATCCTCAGGTGTCTGCCGCCGCTCGGATTTCCCTCCAGCGTCTCAGCGATCGCGCTTAATCGGCCCTTGATCTGAGGTTGTTCTCTGGGCACTGAAGCAAATAGTAGCGTTAGCTACCTTACCAAGGCGATCCCAAAGAAAAAGCTCACCCCCTTGCCATCATCTGAAACTTTGAGTTATCACATAGCCTGGATAGAGACGAAATTCTTTTCGGACTCTATCCAGGCAAATTTTGTTGTGAGGTTATCTCCCGTTCCTGCATCGGTAACAAGTTCAGTTTCTGTTACGAGTTGACGCCTTCCCTTCAACTGGGGGCTCTAATCTCAAATTTTTCATCACTTTAAAGCTGTCATCTGAACTCACAGCAAACGTTAAATGCAGTCCGTTTAGTTACTTCGATCCTCGTTACTCGAAATTTGTATCACCCGTTACTAAAACAGCGTAAATACGGGTTTCGCCTTTTCTCCTTCAGCAAAGTTTTTCTGACAACTCAGTGGTTTTTGCCAAATTCACGAATGTCTGATCGCCCATTGTCAGATCCTGGGCAGCCTGGTCAACAGTCGCTATTTAATCCCGGTATTTTGCCATCAATTTCCAGTCCGGCGGCAATTTATGCTCAACAACGAGCAGGAGTCACAGCCTCATGGTAAGAGAACAAAATCGTGGACGCTTGTTATTACAGGCCATTATGTTTTGGGTGATTGCCCCCGCAATTGCTCTGTCTTTGCTCATGTAAGCCAGCCTGATTCGGCCCTTGCGTTTACCGAACCACATCAGCCAAAATTCATCCGTATCTCAGCAACCAATTGCATGATCGAGATGTCGACCACTTTCGAGAAACTCACCTATGCAACCCTATCGTCTGATTGACTGTGGTTTTCACGATGAATTAGAAGCCCTCGCCACGCTTCGGCAGACTTGCCAAATTGTTTATCACAAAGAGGATGGCGTCACTGAGACGCTCGACAGCAGGATAGTCGATGTCTATGCGCAAGCAGGCGCAGATTTTATCAAGCTACAAAATGGCACCATCATTCGTGCAGATCAGTTAATTAGCGTGGCTGGCAAGGCAATTGCGTTCGCTAACTCGCCGTTCTCTTGTGCGTGAAAAATCTCGGGCGATCCCTATTCGTCTGGCATCATCACTGCGAGAACGTATTCCCCTTCATTGACCACCTCACTGGTGGATAAGTCATAGACTAGCCCTGACTGTTGGGCCTCTACGGTGATCACCTGTGGCAACTGTCCAGTTTTGTTGAACCTGAGTAGCTCGTACAACACGTCGCCTGACTGTATCCAGGTGCCGATCGCCACTCTTTGCTGTATGAAGCCACCGACCGTGGCGTAATACTCCGTCAATTGACTAGCGCGAGTCAGTGGCACCGATCTCTGGAACACGTCTACCTCATCTTGCAAAACCTGTTGCTGCCGTAGGTAATTCAAAATGCCGTTAACGCCGCGCTCAATGGCTTGAGGATCATTCTTCATCCCCGTGCCCAGCTCTAGCGTCCAAGCTTCGATGTCAAAGCGGAGCGATCGCCCTAGGGCACTAAAGGCACGTTCCAGCTCTAGCCAGGGATTGATAAATGCTTCATCAAAGGCGTTGCCATCAAACTGATCGAGCAGAATCGCAAAGTCCAGATCGAAATAGGGGACGGACGGAGCGCGATCGCGAAAATAATAGGTATACACCATGCCCTGATTGCTAGAGCTGTGCAAGTCAATGAGTAGATCGGCATCTAGCGCTTGCCGTTGCAGATGTGTGCGATAGCGTTGATGCACAGGCTTTCCTGTCGGCGCATTGAGGGCTGCCAATTCCGCCTCAAAGTGGTGTCCGATGAACTCGCGATAGGCGTATTGAATCGTCGCGCGATCATCGTTCAAATGCTGCTCTGCAAATGTGTGGGCGCCGTGGTGCTCCTGTTCCCAGTCCCAAAAGATGCGATTCCAGTCGCGCCCGTTATAGGGATTAAATCGACCACTGGCAAAATTGTGGGCTCGCGTATTAACCCCAATGGGATTGCAAGCAGGGACAAGTCGAATTTCGCCCTGTAGGGCGGTGGCGTCTAGCGTTTGCAGATAGGCAAGCAACCGATGAATGACACTGTTACCGGCAATTTCGGCCCCATGCAAGTTCGCTTGTAGGTATACCACCTTGCCCGGTTGCGCTCCGACAAAACGATATTGCTGCAGCGATAGTTCATCCCCCGATGCCATCTGCAGTAGCGGTAAAACTGTAATCTCAGCGTCCATAAGCACCCCTCCATTCGTTCAATTTCTATTCTCTCAGCGAAAAGTCTTCAAGTCG
>CAZFWL010000680.1:0-2642 GCA_964522775.1 uncultured Halomicronema sp. | reverse complement strand
TCATTCGCCACTGGGCGGTGTCGGCATCTGGATCGGTGCTTACTTAGGGCTGGCAGTGGCCGCAGCTTCCTACATTTGGCGCTTTCGCATGTTGTTAAAAGCCCAATGAGCCGAGGCTACTACAACCTCTAAAACACAATGCAATAACCTTGCGGGTTGATTACCTGGCTTTGCCAGTTCTTAAGCTGCGGCGATCGCATCCTTGAGGGTCGTCACCACGCGCTCTTGTACTGGTGCTTCAATCTCAGGCCAAATCGGTAAACTCAGCACCTCGGCGGCGACCTGCTCACTCGCGGGATAGGTAGGATATTGGCCGTCATACACTGGCAGCCGATCTTGAGGAATGGGGTAATACACCATCGCGCCGATGCCATGCTCAGCCAAATAATCTTTCACCGCGTCTCGTTTGCCATGCAAAATACGCACGGTGTATTGATGAAAGACGTGCCCAGCGGTGACGGTGGGCGTGACCACTCCCGGCACATTTTCGAGCAAGCGGTTATAGGTTGCCGCCACTTGACGGCGCTGTTGATTCCATTGGCTAACGTAAGTGAGCTTGACGCCTAAAATCGCTGCCTGCATGGCATCAAGCCGTGAGTTATAACCCAGGATTTCGTTGTGATAGCGCTTCAGCGCACCATGCACGCGTAACTTACGAGACAGTTCAGCGATCGCGTCATCGTTGGTCGTAATCAAGCCGCCGTCGCCATAGGCCCCTAGATTTTTGGTGGGAAAGAACGAGAACGCTCCCACTTCGCCCATGGCCCCGGTAAATTGGCCGGTTAGGCGATCTCGAAGCGCATCCTGGCAGCTTTGCTCGCAGCCAAGGCAATCGCCTTTGTACACCGCCCCAAAAGACTGGGCACAGTCTTCAATTACCTTGAGACCATGCTCAGCCGCGATGTCCAAAATCTGTGCCATCGGGGCTGGGTTGCCAAACAAGTGGACTGGCAAAATCGCTTTCGTTTTCTCCGTAATGGCAGCGCGCACGGCTGCCGGATTTAAGTTGAACGAAGCTGCGTCGATATCCACAAAGACTGGCTTGGCTCCAGTCATGCTGATGGATTCTGCCGTGGCAAAAAAGCTGAATGGGGTCGTGATCACTTCATCACCTGGCTGTATCCCAGCTGCCCGCAACCCAATCACCAAGGCATCCGTGCCGGAATTAACTCCGATCGCATGCTTCACCCCTAAGTGGCGCGCCGCATCGGTTTCGAACTGCTGCACCTCTGGCCCCAAGATGAACTGTCCTGACGTTAAGACGCGATCTACCGCCGCCTTGATTTCTGCCTGAATAGCTTGATATTGCGGCTTTAGGTCAAGAATAGGAACCTTAGTTTGCGTCACGCTGACTGCCTCACTGTGCCAAATTTCGTTGCGGTGCAAATGCCCGAAACAGAGGATGAAATGCCTTTTGCAACAAACTCTATCATGTTGCTGGAATCCTTGTGATATCTAGGAAGGAGACAGATTGAAGAGAATGAAGTGTCGTTGTAGCCAAGACCCAAAAGGCGGATGCGGCGTCACCCGGACAGAGTGCTACCCTGAGACGACGCGACGTGATGAAGCGCGTCGGTGAGGGGAAATGGCAGGCTATGAAAATCGCGATCGTCCACGAGTGGTTGGCGACCTATGCCGGATCCGAGCGCGTGGTTGAGCAGATTTTGCAACTCTATCCCGAGGCCGATCTGTATAGCCTGGTGGATTTTCTCGCACCGGACGAGCGATCGTTCATTCAGCATAAGTCGGTCACGACCTCCTTTATTCAAAAGTTGCCGGGCGCGCGCAAGCACTTTCGCCAATACTTGCCGCTGATGCCGATCGCGATCGAGCAGTTCGACCTGACCGACTACGACATCGTCATTTCCAGCCACCATGCCATGACTAAAGGCGTCATTACGCGCGCCGACCAACTCCACATCAGCTACGTGCACACCCCCATTCGCTACGCCTGGGACTTGCAGTGGCAATATCTGGAACAGGCAGGCCTTAAGCGCGGCGTGAAAGGATTACTTACGCGATTGATTTTTCACTACTTGCGGCTCTGGGATGTCAGTACCGCCAATCGGGTCGATGCCTTTGTCGCCAACTCTCAGTTCATTGCCCGCCGCATCCATAAAACCTATCGGCGTTCGGCCCAGGTGATTTATCCCCCGGTCGCCGTGGAGCAGTTCCGGTGCGATCGCCCCCGAGGTGACTTTTACCTGACGGTGTCACGCTTTGTCCCTTACAAGCGGGTTGATCTGACTGTCGCCGCCTTTAACGAATTGGGACTACCGCTAGTCATCATTGGTGATGGTGACCAGCGATCGCAGCTAGAAAAAATCGCTCGCCCCAATATCCAGTTTCTCGGTTATCAATCGGATGCGGCAGTGGTGGACTATATGGAGCGGTGCAAGGCTTTCATCTTTCCCGCTGAGGAAGATTTTGGCATCACCCTGGTGGAGGCGCAGGCCGCCGGAGCCCCCGCGATCGCCTATGGCCGTGGCGGGGCGACTGAAACAGTCATGCCTGGCAAAACGGGGTGGCTATTTCCAGAGCAAACCGTCGAGTCGCTGGTAGAAGCCATTCATAAGTTTGAACATGCGCCGCTTACCACTCCGGCCACAGTCATCCGTCGCCATGCTGAGCGGTTCTCAGAG
>CAZFWL010000679.1:0-2650 GCA_964522775.1 uncultured Halomicronema sp. | reverse complement strand
CCGTACCGAAGGGACAATTTTGGATATATTCGGTGCCATAAATCGACAGGGCATAGCCCGTCGCCCAGCCTACTGGACGCATCGGCTCATGGGCCGCAGAGAGATTACCCGAAAATACCTGGCGAAAGTTTTCATCCAGCGCCAGCTCATCGCTCAACCCAAGTTCCTTAAAGAAGGCGCTGCTGTGGGCTACATATTCGGGTTCTGGCAGCGGCGTGGGTTCCACTGGGACGTAGTGACCCGAAAAAACCTGGCGAGGACGGTGATCATTCCCATCGACCGTGGCAGCAGGATCGGCATTCAAGGTGTCCATCAAGGAATAGTCCGCCAATCGCACAAACTCATCGAATGTGGTGACGCATTGCTCAGCAGAGAGTGTAGATGGAGTTGACATGGTTGCTAGTGCCAGTGTTGTCGGGAAAGATTCAGGTTTCATGGGGGGACTTGTAGAGCCTAGCGTATTAAACGTGGGGCTTTTGCTTTTCTGACTACGACTGGTCAGTAGGCCGCGAAATCCAGGCTATTTAACGCACTATCGTCATTGTCGGCAAAAAAGTGCGGGCCAATCTGCTATAGCAGTAGGGTGGGCATTGCCCACCAATCTAATCATTTAGAAACCAGTCATTCAGTTTCAAGGGCGTTTATTCCTGGCCCCTTCAGGGCAAATAGGGTTTCGTGTTTCTATTGCAGACTAATGGTGGGCAATGCCCACCCTACTTAGCTACTGTCGAACGCCAAAGCCCGAAACCTACTCCACTTCTGCGATGCAGTCCTTCAACGTTGCTTCCATTGCCTTGAGGTCCAGATCGCGGCCAATACAAACGAGTTGAATGCCGGGTGCTCCGGGCCATTCCGAGTCTTCCAGCTGAAATCGCTTGCCTGTGAGCTGGAAAAAGTGGCGAGCGGGACTTTCTTTGAACCAGAGGATGCCCTTCATGCGGAACAGCTCTGGTGGCAGGTGAAAGTCGAGGAACTGCTGAAACTTTTTGAGCGCAAAGGGTTGGTCGGCGCGAAACGACATCGACACAAAGCCATCGTTATCTAGATGGTCGGAGTGATGGTGATGGTGCTCGTGATGATCATGGTCGTGATGGTGGCCATGGTCATGGTGATGCTCGTGATCATGGGTGTCGTGGTGATGATGGCCGTGATCATGAGCTTCATGGTCATGATGATGGTGCTCATGATCATGGGCAGCCTTTTCTGCATCGGCTTTAGCCACCGCTTGATACAGACCTTCATCACCGGCTTTGACATCAATAATCAGTGGCAGCGGCACCTGGCCATGCTGAGCATGGAGAATTTTGGCATTTTCCCGAAAGTTATTGATTTCCGTTTCTACAGACTCCAAACGTTCTGGAGAAACCAGATCCGTTTTATTCAGCAGCAGAATATCGCCATAGGCCACCTGGCTCATGGCCGCTTGGCTTTTGGTCAATTCATCGGGTTCAAAGGTCTCGGCATCAATCATCGTCAGGATGGAATCGAGACGGGTCATGTCCCGCAGCTCGGTGCCGAGGAAGGTGAGGGTGATGGGCAGCGGGTCGGCAACGCCAGTGGTTTCAACAACGAGGTAGTCAATGCGATCGCGCTTCTCTAGAATGCGATATACCGCTTGCATCAGGTCATCGTTAATGGTGCAGCAGATGCAGCCATTGGTCAGCTCCACCATGTCTTGCTCAACTGTAACCAAGAACTGACTATCAATATTGATGTCGCCAAATTCATTTACCAGCACCGCGACGCGGAAGGCATCGAAGTTTTGCAGAATGTGGTTCAGCAGCGTGGTTTTGCCACTGCCAAGAAAGCCCGTAATGATGGTGACGGGAAGGCGGGTATCGAGGGTGTCGGCGGTTTTTAGCATGAGAGGAGTGGGGGAGCAAGGAGTGGGAGGGTGGATGGGTGGGGAGTGAGGGAGATGGGGAGCAGGGGAGTCAGATTTATCGGTATTAGAGCTGGGTTTCTGGGTCCTAGGTTTTGGATTTCACCTATTCCCTGTTCCCCGTTACCTATTCCCTTTCACCTAACCCCCTTACCCCTTTACCGTTAGTGGAAATTCGGGCTATGACGAATCAGGCTCATGAACTCTTGGCGCGTCTTGGGATCATCGGCGAAGGTGCCGCGCATGGCGCTGGTGGTAGTCCAAGAGCCGGGTTTTTGAACGCCGCGCATAACCATGCACATGTGGGTAGCTTCGATGACGACGGCGACCCCTTGGGGTTTGAGCAGGCCGTCGAGGGCGTCGGCGATTTGGGCCGTGAGCCGCTCCTGCACTTGCAGACGGCGGGCGTACATCTCACAGATGCGAGCGATTTTAGAAAGGCCAATCACTTTGCCGTTGGGAATGTAGGCGACATGGGCGCGACCGATAATCGGCAGAATGTGATGTTCGCAGGAACTGAACAAATCAATGTCGCGGACAAGCACCATCTCATTGGCGTTTTCATGGAAAACTGCGCCATTGAGTAGCTCATCCAGGGATTGGTGATAGCCAGAGGTGAGATACTTCAGGGCTTTGACGACCCGCTTGGGGGTATCAACCAGCCCCTCGCGATCGGGGTCTTCGCCCAGACCCAACAGCAGGGTGCGGACGGCCGGTTCCATCTCCTGGTCGGAGACTGGTGACTCGGCTTTGGGTTTAGGGATACTT
>CAZFWL010000678.1:0-2652 GCA_964522775.1 uncultured Halomicronema sp. | reverse complement strand
ACCCTCACAGGAAATCATTCTACTGGTGGTAATTCTCCAAACTGCTGCTGATAAGCCACGTAGATAGCTTCTAAAAACTGCTCAGCAGGCATTTCGGCTTGAGGTAGCTCTGAGAGTTCGATCATGGTTTGCAGTTGTTGCGCCAGCTGAACGCTGAGTTGTTTACGGGCGGCGGTAGTGAGCACTTGGCGACGTAACAAATAGGCCCGCAAGGTCGCAAAGTCATCCGGTAAGAGGTTGCCAATCTGAGCCTGTGCCATCAGCTCAGCGGCCAGGGTTTGAGCGGTGGGTGAAACTTTGACTTGAGCCTCGCCGACGACTGTTTCTGACTGCACGACTAGAGTCCCGGCGAGCCAGTCGCCAATCCGTTTTTCTTGGTTGCTGAAGATAATGCAAAAGAAGCCAAGAAAGAGAATGTCATCAACCGGACGGAGCAAGGCTCTCAGCGTGGCCTGAAAGATACCCTCGGGCTTACCGTTGTCGTTAATAACGCGAATTTTGGTCCAGCGTTTGCCGGGAGTTTGCCCCTGCCAATAAGTTTCGAAGCCAACAAAGTAGCCCCCAAAAATGGTCGCCGTTGCTAAGAAGGCGATCGCGGTTAGCCATAGATTAAGGCCATCAGCATCGCCCCCTAAAGCCAGGAATACTGCCGTTAGCTGCTCACTAATGAACGCGCTAAAAATCGCCACCAACGACAGTATTAAAAACACCAGTAAGTAGTCCACCAACAGGGCAAGGGCACGGTTGCCGATCCCTGCCAGCGTGAATTCGAGCTCTACACTTTCAGGCGTTTGGATTGAGATGGTCTTGAATAGGGTCATGAGCCTCTTTGATCACGGGGGCGATCTCGAAACTGAATATCGATGCCTTCGCGGCGACTGCGAAGGTCGTAATACAGCACCGATTTAATCGTCTGAAAGAAGGGGGCAGTAAAGATACCCACCACGATGGCCAACCCGAGGAATACGAAAACTGCGAACAGGATACCCAAGACTGCCGCTGCACTAGGCGCATCCGTTTCGAGCAGGCCACCCAAAAACGGAAGGGCAATAATGACGGGAATCGCGACCGTGAGGGCATAGAGCGGCATCATGACCAGATAGGCGATGAGCAGGGAAAACAAGACCCGCACCCCATTGCCTTTAGTAAGTTCCCAACTGCGGTTGATGGCTGTAGTGGACTCAATTTCCGACTCCATAGCCAAAATCAAATTCCAGAGAAACAGCCGCGCCTGTATCCACATCTGTGCCGCCAGCACCACGCATTGCACCAGAACGATCAGTAACGTTGATAGCGCTGCCGCGGCTTCGCCTCCTGCACTGCCGATAATGGAAATGGGTAAGGTGACGATCGTCATAGCGAAGGAGACGGCATAACCGACGGCCGCTTGAATCAGCCAGACCAGCAACCCGATGCCAAGAAATGTCCACAGTCGAGGTTCGATTGCTTGTAAGGACTCACTCACCGTTTCGGGTTGGCGGCTCAATTCGCGAAAGCCGAGGCGAGCAATCTGCGACTGAATCATGAGTCCCCGAGCCCAGCCGTAAACTGGCACGATAAACCACAACACAGACTTGAGGTTGAGGCCAACATAGGTGCCAAAGTTAGTGCGAAACAAACTGATGGCGGCACTGACAACATCGCCGACGTTGAGGGGGCGGATGGGAGGAGAGGATTGAGAAGCCATGGGCATTCAAAGGGATGAGAGAGGAACAGAACAGAGCACAACCAGTCAATCAATGCCGTACTGAGCATTGTGCAAGATTGAGGCTAGCGATCGTGACCAGTGCGGCAGTCAACGCTGCTTGGCTGGTCACTATTCGGTGGGTCAACCCTGCTGGCAATTAACAGCCTTAAGGCTACGGATATGGTTAATTCGCAGTTTCCAGAAATTGGCGAGAGGTTATAACTTGGGCATAGCCCATAATGGTTGATTAATCTGCCCGGTTTGATTAATCTGCCCACATCGTAGGTGAGCCGTTCGCGATCGCTCCTGATTGTTATGAACATTCAACGTTGGATTGCCCGCCGCGAAGCCAGTTGGCGTAGGCTTGATGACCTGCTCAATCGAGCGGAAAAACAGGGGCTTAACACCCTGACGACAGAAGAAATCAAGACGCTGGCTAGTTTATATCGCTCCGTCTCGGCTGACTTGGCGCGGGCGCGCACCCACAATGTCGGCGAGGTGCTGATTCGCGATCTCCAAGGATTGACGTCTCGTAGCTACAGTCAGATTTATCAAGGTTCCCGACGCCAAGACTGGCAAGCCATCGTTAAGTTTTATCAATATGGCTTTCCGGCGGCGGTCCGGCGGTCGTGGGGCTACATTGCGATCGCCACGGCCCTCTTTGTCTTCAGTGGGTTTGTTGCCTGGTGGTATGCCTGGCAAGATCCGTCTTTTATGTCGCTGGTGCTCGGCCCCGGTTTTGTGGCCGAAGTACAAGAGAGCGAGGAACTCTGGACGGTCTCGATTTTGGGGCAGGAGCCGGTGGCCTCTAGTGCCATCATGGTCAACAATATTGCGGTCTGCTTTAACGCGATCATTGGCGGCGTGACATTCTTCTTACCGCAGATCCCGATCATTACGCCCCCGGGCGTGTTCACGGTCTACATTCTGGTGTTCAACGGCTTGATGATTGGCTCAGTCGCGAC
>CAZFWL010000677.1:0-2657 GCA_964522775.1 uncultured Halomicronema sp. | reverse complement strand
TCTGCTCAGTGATCGCGCGATGGGGAGGCACGAGTTCCGTCGTTGGTCGAACAATGTGGATGCGGTTAGCCAGGGTTTCATCTAAATAAGACAGGCCCAGTAAATAATGCAAAATGCGCTCATCAATGCGCAAAGGACTGCTGGTGAGGGGCTGATCCGGGTGCAGGTGGATCAGTTGCCAGCGGCGCAGAGGGGCATCCGGCGTCAGGGCACTCCAGTGGGCGCCGGGAAACAAGGCTAGCGCTAGCCCAAACGTTGGATATGTCCGTTGCGGATTGGCTTGGGCCGCTGCACAGAGTGGCCCCCAGGTCGCTTCCAGTTCCGCCCCAGCACAGAGTAGCAAGACGCTGACTTCAAAGGGGCCGAGGTGCAGCCGTTGGCAAAGTTTTCGAAGGGCTGAACCTTTGGCGATCGCTAAATTTAAAACTGATTGCGATACCTCAGCCTGAGTCTGCAGCTTTAGCAGGGGCCAGGGCCCAGATCGTTGAGGTGTGGGGGAGGAGATCGCGGTGCCCGCCTGTTGTTCGAGTCGCTGGCGGAGTCGTCCCAAACAGCCAATCAAATAGCTACGGTTGGCTTCATGCCAGGCCGCAGTGTGGCGATTCATCGAAGTTTGGGAAACAGTCATTAGACATCCTGACTGGGCAACAAGGGTTAGGGCACCGTGAGTACTGGCCCGACATATTGTTCATAGGTGGGGCTGGCGGGGTCAAAGTCGCTTTCTAACAGGCTCTCAGCCCCATCAATGGTGGCTCGCACGAGATATTCACCGGGCTGCATGTCCGCGATCGCTAGCTCAATGATGGTTGTAGCCTCTTCTTCGGCGCGGGCCGAAAAGAGATATTCCGCCGGTTGATTGCCGGTGCGTTCATTGAGCGCCAGGGTGACGCGGCTGTTGGGGCTCACCGTCAGATCGAACTGAATGCGGACAGTCCCTGACCGGGGTTCATCATCACTGCCCCGCACATTCTCCAGGGCTAAGTTTTGGATTGTGGGCCGCAGCACAAACGCCTCCACATTCGATTCAATCCAATGCTGGGTTGTATCTTCCGCGCGGCTACTAGTTACTGAGCGGGAGGGGCGCTCATCGGGGCGGGTACTGCTGGCCCGTTCCACAAAGACGGCCCGAGGTTCATCACGGGGATGCACCACCTGTAGCCCCTGAACTCCGGCCCGCAAATGCTCGGCAGGAATGGCCCCTAGGTCGAGAATGATTTGGTTAGAGGCCACAATCTGCGGCGCGACCAGGTGCCCCCCGAGCTTAATTTGTACGGTTGCCGCTTCAAGCTGCTTACCGCGAATTAACAGCGAACTGTCCCGCAAAATTGGGCTATAGCGGCCCGCACTACACAAGACCTGCTCGATGATGGGTTGAATACTGGAGGGGACAGCACCCAGATAGCGATCGCGCACTGGCAGTGCCCGCCGGGCGGGCGTGTCGCCTTCAATCAGCACGACATTGACTTTGTACGCCACAGACAACAAATACGAGGCTTCAAATAAACCACTCCAGAGATTAGAAAGGTCTTCCGTTTCGAGATCCTGACGTTCAATGCGCACCGCCTCAGTCTGTTCGGGCAAGTCAGAAGTGGCTAAAAAAGGATAAGCCCGGTTGTCGATAGTAGCCTGCAAAATGTCTGGTGTGAGAGCGCTAAAGTCTTCCAAGGTACGTACCACACTGCCTAACAACCGTTGGGGTTCCAGTTCGACCTCATTGCCATAGAAGCTGAAGAGATAGTACAGATCTAGCGCCGCCTGGGATTGCTTCGAGACTTCTCCCCGCCGCTGTCGGCTCGTCATGCCGCCGCTATTGGTGTGGGCTGGATTTGATGAGATTTGATAGAGAAAAAGGTTGACGCCTGATTCCGGTGCGCCTTCGCCTAAATTTTCGGGCCGCAAAGTCGTGACGCGCGCTCCTTCCACATCCGCCTGAATGCTGGCCTGCAATAGCCGTTGCAGGGTCGCGGTGACAGTGGCGATCGCAAGGTAGTTACTCATGCCGTGGAGTGGGAGGGTGAGTGGGTAGCAGGGTGAATGGTGAGTAAAGTGAATGGGATCGAAAAAGCGGTGGGTGACCGGGGGGCGGCGGGGCCTGTCCGGGGGGCTTGGGTGGAGTCCGTGAGGGGCGTGGAATGATTGGGTGCGTTATCCCCTATTCCCTAATTCCCTATTCCCTCTCCTCTGTTCCCTACTGCCCAATTCTCCTCAATTCACCAAGCCGTTAATCTTGCGATAAAAGGTTTGTAAAAACTGCAAATCTTCAGCGAATAGTCCCTCAATCACGGTGGGCGTAATCGCTTCCATGCCGCCGATGCGCGTCACCACCCGCGACAAAATTAGCACCGTGGAATAGGCCGGATTAGCCTGCACCCGTGGATCGCCCATGGGCACAATCTCATCGACCGCCCGCGAGAGTCTCATGTGGCCCTCGCGGTGCAGATGTTCTTCGCCGTCGAGATAGCCCTTCGGCAGAATGAATTCAAACTCGGTTTGTAGAGACATTGGCCTCACCTATTGACAAACGTAAGCAATCTGGCTTTTCGCACAGCGTTCCCGGAGCCCTATTCAATGGTGAATCCCCATGGCTTCGCCCTCCCTTTTCAAGGTAATGACATACTTGCCTAACCATCTGACGGCCCTCTCCCTAAATCCCTCTC
>CAZFWL010000676.1:0-2658 GCA_964522775.1 uncultured Halomicronema sp. | reverse complement strand
GTTCGCCCAA
Organism: uncultured Halomicronema sp.; assembly: GCA_964522775.1. Classification (GTDB taxonomy): domain Bacteria; phylum Cyanobacteriota; class Cyanobacteriia; order Phormidesmidales; family Phormidesmidaceae; genus Halomicronema. The sequence continues at coordinate 2,648 of CAZFWL010000676.1, read as the reverse complement.
AGCCACCTTGCCCAAGCAGTTGAACAATCTGGTAGCGCGATTGGAGGACGGTGCCAAAGGGGAGTGGAGAATACATAGACCAACTTCTCTGGGCAAAAACACAGGCAAGCATACCTCAATTAAGGTAGCCTGCCTCAGGATTTATCGATTGTAGAGTGTGCCAATCCCGCTTGGCGGGTTTCGAGCATAGAGCGATAAAAGACCGATATTTTTGGCGTGTTAAAGGATGGCAGCTGGTCTTGAGTGCTTGCTGGGGGCATCGTCCTTGAATATTCGTGTGCTGAGTCGGATTGCCGTAGTCGGCAAATCCCGATCAGGTCTTAAAATAAGGATGCTTTGCCCCCAACGGTTGGGAGCATGTTGGCATACGTGGAGTCTGTGTGGTGGTGCACAAGCGACTGTTAGAGCGTCCAATCTTGGTCGGTGGTCTGGGATTGGCCGCGACGTTGAGTTTATTGGGTGGATTGCAGGATGTCTTGGCCGACAGCACAACCCTAGCCGGATTAATTGCGACGGGGGCTGGTGTTTGGTGGTGGCGACGCCAGCATCCTGCGACGGAAACGACAGAAGTAAAACCGATCGCGCCCGTTGAGCGAGAGCAAGTAGTAGCTGCGATCGCGACCATTAAAACCGATCTCGACGGTTTGCAACAAGAATTAGCGGCCTTAGAGGTCAGTCAAGGTGAAAGCGTCGTTGCTGAACTAGAGCAACAGCGACAAGCCTTGATGAGTGAACTCGATAGAACGGAACTGAAGGTGGCGATCGCGGGCTATCCTCGCGTCGGCAAATCTTCCTTGCAAGAGGCTCTGAAGACTTCATCGTTAGCTGCCTTAGATGCGACTGATCAGACCTTGGCCCTGACTGAAGTGCCTATCACTGCCGAGAGATCTCATGCCGACGTGATGGCAGACATGCTTCAGCAGCAAGATTTCGTGCTTTATCTCGTGACTGAAGACCTAACGGATTCTGTGTTTGCTGATTTGCAGATGCTGACGTCCGCAGGCCAGCGGGTGATGTTGTGTTTAAACAAGCGAGACCATTATTTGCCTGACGAACAAGCCGCCATTCTGGACAAGATGGCAGTACAGCTGCGATCGCTGTCCCAAGTTGTCACCTGTGCTGCGATCGCTACGGCACCTCGACCTATTAAAGTCCGTACCCATGATGAGGCTGGTCAAGTGGCCGAGCGCTTAGAGACGCCTGCTCCAGACCTTGCCGCCGTTACCACTACAGTCCAGGCGTGGTGCACGCAAGACATGCCGCACTTAGTGGCGCAAACTGTGATGCGCCAGGTGCATCAACTTCGCCGCGATATTCAATCGGAATTAAATCGGTTGCGTCGTCAGCAGGCGTTGCCCCTCGTTGAACAATTACAGTGGGCGGCAGCGGGTACTGCGTTTGCCAGTCCAGTGCCCTCGCTTGATTTGTTGGCCGCGATCGCAATTAACGGTCAACTGGTGATGGATTTGAGCAAAGCCTACCAGCAACCCCTGGCAATTGATCAGGCTAAAGCGATCGCAACTGAACTCGCTGCTGTCGTGGTGAAACTTGGCGTGGTCGAAGTCTCTACGCAATTGCTGACCACCGCGCTCAAAAGCCATGCCGCTACTTTTGTCGTAGGGGGCAGTGTGCAAGCCTTTAGCGCAGCTTATCTCACCCGTCTTTGTGGTGACAGTCTCATGGCTTACTTTGAAGAGCGAGCCCTGTCGGGACAGGTGGAAACTGCCATCTCCGTAGAGGCGATTGGTCAAAAGCTGCAAGCGCTCATGCCGAGCACTCAGCGGACTGAGTTTTTGCAAACTCTCATCAACCAGGGCCGTCAAAAACTCTCTCCCCAATCTGCTCCAGCCCTGACTCCGGGAGAAGCCGCCCCCCTCAATCTGACCCAGTCTGCGGTGCCCACGATATCGGCTCCGGCCGAGACGGTATCCTCTGGTTAGCAGGGGGCGGCGATCTCACTTTTATCATTTGTTGAGCATCCTAAACTGTGTCAACTTCGGCTACCAATCGGTTTCAGCGAGTGCGCCAGGCCTTGCGCCAGAGCGTACAGCGGTATGCGCCGACCGTGCAACGACCCTTATCGGATACTGATCAGCAGCCTCAAAAGGCAGCGGTCCAGGAGGGGCTCAATGCACTTGGTGCATTAGAGGCTCGACTCGCGAAACCGGTGCTACGAGTTGCCGTGTTTGGGCTGGTCAGCCGGGGCAAATCAGCGGTGATTAACGCCTTGGTCGGTGAAGACATTTTGCCTACGGGGCCGCTGCATGGGGTGACTCGCTGGCCGCGCTCGGTATATTGGCGTCCCCCCATCGAGGCGGTGCACGATGTAGACGAACTACCGCAGATCGAGCTGATTGATACGCCGGGCTTAGATGAGGTGGATGGTGAGGCCCGTGGCGCGATGGCTCAAGAGGTTGCCCATCAGGCCGATTTGATTCTTTTTGTGGTGGCGGGGGATATTACGCGCACTGAATATGAGGCCCTAGTGACACTGCAAGCCGCAAAGAAGCCACTGTTACTGGTGTTCAACAAAGTTGACTTATTCCCCGACACTGATCGCCAAGCCATCTATCAGGTGCTGACAAATTTGTGGAAGGCGACGAACCGAGATCGCCCTAACGCTGCTCTGGCCGTGGATGACGTCGTCA
>CAZFWL010000675.1:0-2661 GCA_964522775.1 uncultured Halomicronema sp. | reverse complement strand
CAAAGTAGAAGTCGACCTTGATTATTACCCCGAGCAGTCACCCGGCATTCGCATTGGTAAGGACACTGAAATTGATCCGACCGCAGAGCTGAATCCACCCCTGATCATCGGCGACAATTGCCGCATTGGTGCTCGGGTCAAGCTGAATCCAGGCACGATTATCGGCGACAACGTCACCATTGGAAATGACGCTCAACTAGAGCGGGCAGTGGTCTGGAACGGGGCCATCGTGGGCGAAGAAGCCTTTTTGCAAGCTTGTGTCATTTCGCGCGGGACGCGAGTTGACCGCCGGGCCCAAGTACTTGAGGCCGCTGTCATCGGGGCCTTGACGAATGTGGGCGAAGAGGCTCAAATTAGCCCTAAGGTGAGAGTTTGGCCGAACAAGCAAATCGAATCTGGGGCAACTTTAAATATCAATTTGATCTGGGGCAATATGGCGCAACGTAATCTCTTTGGTCAGCGCGGTGTATCAGGGTTGGCCAACATCGACATCACTCCTGAATTTGCCGTGAAATTAGGTGCGGCATATGGCTCGACCTTGGCATCTGGCTCTAGTGTCTCAGTGTCACGCGACCAGCGCAGCATCTCTCGTATGGTGTCGCGATCGCTGATTTCTGGCCTGATGTCCGTCGGCATCAACATCCAGAACTTGGAAGCAACTGCGATTCCCCTGGCACGGGCTGTAATGCCGACCCTGGGGGTGATCGGCGGTATTCATGTTCGTATTCACCCAGACCGTCCGGACCATATCCTCATCGAATTCTTCGACGATAACGGCATTGACATTCCTAAGGGCAAAGAGAAGAAGATCGAGGGCGCTTACTTCAAAGAAGATTTACGGCGATCGCCGATTCAAGAAATTGGGACAGTGACCTATCCCAGTCGCGTCATCGATGCCTACAGTACTGCCTTTGAAGAGCAGCTCACCGTTGAGGCCGTACGCAACAGTAACTCTAAAGTCGTCATTGACTACGTCTACGCTGTGTCAGGTGCAGTTCTACCGCGACTGCTAGCTAAATTTGACTGCGATGCCGTGGTCTTAAACGCTAGCCTGAGTCAAGTTGCGCCTTCAGCCGCCGATCGCGACGCGATGTTAGGTCAGCTCGGCCAAGTTGTCCAAGCTTTGCAAGCGACCTTTGGTGTACAAGTATCAGCCCACGGCGAGCAGTTTGTCCTGGTGGACGAAGTCGGGACCCCCATTCGTGGCGAAGCGTTGACCGCTTTAGTCACTCACATGGTCTTGACGGCGAATCCTCGCGGCACAGTAGTGGTACCGGTACACGCAACCGGCGCGATCGAACACATTGCCCGCCGTCATGATGGCCAGGTCATCCGCACCAAGGTCAATCCCACGGCACTGATGGAAGCTTGTCAGGAAAATGACAACGTGGTGCTAGGCGGCAGCAGTGACATGGGCTTTATCTTCCCGCAGTTGCACCCCGGGTTTGATGCCATGTTCTGCATTGCCAAAATCATTGAGATGCTGACGATTCAGGAACACACCTTGGGCCAAATTTGGGCTGAGCTGCCGCGCATTTCTCACCGGACACTCACTCTCCGTTGCCCCTGGACGTCGAAGGGCGCGTTAATGCGCCACATGGTGGAAACGCACCCCGCTGACCAATTAGAGCTGGTGGATGGGGTGAAAGTCTTGGATCCCAACAGCGATGGCTGGATCTTAGTCCTACCAGATGCTGGAGAGCCCTTAGTGCACATCTATGCGAATAGCGAAGATCGCGAGTGGGTAGATGAAAAGTTGAATGAATATCGTCAGAAGGTGTTAGCCTTCATTGACCAAGAACAAGGGATTCACCAAGTTCCTCAGGAGACGGCATCATGAACCATTGTCTGCTGATGGCCGAGATTATTGCGGCCCCTCAGTTGCGCTATACCCAGGACAATCAGACTGCGATCGCGGAAATGACCGTCGCATTTCCCGGTTTACGAGATGATGATCCGGCACAACAATTGAAAGTCATCGGTTGGGGCAACTTGGCTCAAGAAATGCAGGAGCGTTACCAGAACGGCGATCGGGTCTTACTGGAAGGTCGTCTATCAATGAACACCGTTGATCGTCCCGAAGGCTTTAAGGAAAAGCGGGCGGAAATGACGGCACAGCGGGTTCATCGGCTCACTGACTTAGGCAGCACGGCCATTGGGCAGCCTGCTCCAATGCCGGATCTGAGCACACCGGCTCCGAGCACCACGGCGGCTCCCAGTGCCTCACCTGCGCCTGCGCCAACTCCGACGGCACCTACTGACAAGGCAGCTGATGTTGATTACGACGACATTCCGTTTTAGGTATCAACACTGTCTGATGGCGATTGCCCAATCGTAGCGATCGCCATCAGCTAGTGCTTATTCAGCAACGAATCCTCGTTTTAGTGGGTCGCCGTAAGTTAAGAAATTCCTTCTAATCACTTTGCGCTGAGCCAAACAGCGGTTAGATTTGGAGCAGCAGTGTAGAGACGACATCGATAATGACAGCGACATCGCTTGGCCTGGAAACTTTGACGACCCTGCCGGAGGATGACTCCCCCGTCACCGCGAACCATGTAGAAGTCATCGAGACCGTCATCAGTAGCCTTGAGCAAGATGACAGCGCCATGGTCAGCCATAGCGATCAAGGCATTCTATGGAAATTTCAGTACGGTAGTGTTG
>CAZFWL010000674.1:0-2670 GCA_964522775.1 uncultured Halomicronema sp. | reverse complement strand
ACGGAGGCCCTCACCTTACTGATCGAGCGGCCACGGTTCACCGCCTGCGAGAGACTTCGATCTCCAGCCCAGAGGCTCGGGCGTCAGTCCGGCCTTCTATCATGACTGATTATTGCTGTCGGCCATAGCCCCAAAAGATTGATGACCCTCGCCAATGTCACCTCCATTCTCTTAACGGCGATCGCCGCCCTTTACACGGCTTTTTTATTACCGACGCTTCAGCAATATTTCAGCGCCCTCGTTAGCCGTTGGGTGCAACAACGGGAAGATGCGGAAGCACAACGTCACGCCATCAACCTTCAATATCTGAATCCTCTAAGGCTCTGGCTAGAAGAAACCTATGTGCGCTTGCAAATCATTGAAACGGAATTAGCAGCCAGCGATCGCCCCTCGCCGCTCCTCAGCATTGCCGCCCCCACCCACATCTCTGACCAAGATGCCGCCTGGTTTAACCAAGAAGGCGCATATTTAACCTCAACCTGTTACATCACCGCTTGCCTATTCTGGGCGCTTAAGCAGGTGCGGGACAATTTGCCCTATCTGCGTCTGTCTCGTGAACGCGACACCGAGTTGATGACGCTCATGTTTCAGGTCAGTCAGTCCTTTTTGCAAGACCTCGGCATTTTTTATGTGATTCAGCCCAGCATCGGCAACGACGTGTATCTCGCCAGTCAACAACGCTTGATGACCTATCGTGAATTTTGCGCGCGGCTGCAACAGCCAGAGGAAAGGATCTGGAGCGATCGCCTTGTTCAGTTCTATCTCGACATGGGGCAAAACCAACGCCCCAAAAACCTGGCCGCAGCGTTAGGGGCGATTCAAGCCCTCTCAGCCTTTTTGGATCAACATATTGGAGCTGGAGTTTCGATCCGCGATCGCCTCAAAGCCGAAGGCATCACCCTCACTAAGACGTGAGCGTACTTTCAGACACTCAATAATCGCCAGGCCAAACACATACTCGCCCACAACTGGAGCTTTTCTGCCGCCAAGATGAGAATTTTCTATTGTCGTGATTTACACTTCTTAAATAACTTTGTTAAGTTATAAATACTCTGCCAGAGTTTTTTAATCTCATCTATTGAATCCTATGCAACTCACTTCCGCTGCTGCCAAGCTTTTCAGGCCCAATATCTCTGCTAACACCCTTTCTCAGACGACCCTGGCAATTCTGAGAGTGACCCTCGGCGTCATGATGGTTCACAACGGTTTTGACAAACTCGCTGATATTGAGAGTTTTGCTCGCGCATACGTTGAATATCTCGGTTTGCCCTTCCCCATTTTCTTGAGCTATGTCGCTGCCTACACTGAGGTGATTGCCGCTCCTCTAGTCGCCATGGGTCTGTTTACTCGGTTCGCATCGCTGGGTCTCTTTGGCACCATGTGCGTGGCAATGTACCACCACATTTCAGTTGCAGGCCTGAGCCTGCCCTATTTGGAGCTGTCTGCCATCTACGCGGCTTCCTTCTTCTACTTCTTGGTGAATGGTGCTGGCCTCTACTCTTTTGACGCCCTCATCGCTAACGCACTTGATAGTGCTTCTCTAACGATGAAAGAGAAGCAAATTATGCGGCTTGAGAACTCCTTTGAAGCTTCTGAAGCAGTGAAAGATGAGAATGCTGTGGTTTAAACCTTTTCTCTCCAATGCCGGGCTTAATTGATTTTCGATCTGAGGAAGGAAGCTCTGACTTACCTTCCTCTTTATTATTTATGTGAGTCCACAATCAAGTCTCAACTCCTTAAACGATTTTGAGCTAGTCATTCAGAGCCTTCGCACTGTTGATGTCTCCGGCCACCTCATTGAAGTAACAGTGAGCCAATCCTGATTCCTGGAACTTGATTCCTGAGACGACGTCAATGAATTGATGACCGCGATCGCAATGCCAGAAAAACCAGGCCAATAGGGCTAAGTGTTAACGTCAATCCGTCCCTGTAACCCGGTCTCTACGGCACACAATGTGCAAATCTTAAGCCATAATAAATTCACACTTCTTAACGAGTGATTCAGTCTTGGGAGCGCTGTCTGGGCGCATATTTTTACAGTGACATCATTGCAAGAGTCAGATTTGACCGCGTCCAACAGTCTCGAAGTCGCCTCACCCAATCAGCTAGGTAAGCCAAAGGGTAGCTACGGCAAATTATTCATTGGCGTCGGCATTGGCTTTGCGATCGCCTTGATTGGACCCCGTCTGTTTGCGGGTGGTTCGAATCCTGTCGAAGAAGCTCCGGTGGCGGAGTCTCCTAGCCAAGTTAGTGCCCAGACAGTGACGATTGCCCCAGTGCAGGTCGGGCAAGTCGCTGAACGACTGACCGTAACCGGTACCGTTGAGCCTGCTGATCTATTAGCAGTGACGCCGCAAATCAGCGGCCTGCAAATCCAAAGTGTCCTGGTTGATGAAGGGGATTTTGTGGAAGCAGGGCAGCCCTTGGTCATTCTCGATGACACCGAATTGAGAACCCAAATTCAACGGGCGGAATCGCAAGTAGCCGTAGCGCAAGCGCAACTCCAACAACAGCAAGCTAGTTTATCTCAGGCTCGAGCCCAAGCGGCTGAGGCCGAGGCTAACCGTCAGCGGTATCAGTCGCTAGCCAGCCAGGGGGCCGTCAGTAGCGAAGAAGCCAACAGTCGGGCGACCCAGGCCATCACCGCTCGGGAAGGTGTCAGTGTCGCTG
>CAZFWL010000673.1:0-2679 GCA_964522775.1 uncultured Halomicronema sp. | reverse complement strand
GTCACTCCTCGAGTTATTTAATCCAGACGGTTTTTTGATTGACGAAGGCCAAAATGCCCTCGCGACCGAGTTCGCGGCCGTAGCCCGATCTCTTGATACCGCCAAAGGGCAGTCTGGGGTCAGACTTCACTAGCCCATTGATAAAGACGGCACCCGCTTCCAGTTCGTTGACAAAGCGATCGCACTCGTCAGCATCTTGGGTCCAGGCGCTGGCGCCCAAGCCCAGGGGGGTGCTGTTCGCCAGGGCGATCGCGGCTTTCATATCCGGCACTCGGAACGTCAGCGCCACTGGGCCAAAAAACTCTTCTTGATCCGCTGGGGTACCGGGGGGAATATCCGCCAAAATCGTCGGCGGATAAAAGTTACCGGCCTGAAGTTCTGGAGGCAAACTTGCGCGCAGGGCATCGACATCGCCTCCCATCAACACCTTGGCCCCTTGAGTAAGGCAGGCATCCACCTGCGCCGCCAGCTCATCGCGAATCCCCGGAGTCGCCAGGGGGCCAATATCGGTGTCAATGGCCGTCGGATCGCCCACCTTCAGCGCTTGAAATTTTGCCGTCAGTCCTTGCAAAAACTCATCGGAGATCGCCTCATGCAAAATGAACCGCTTCGCCGCAATACAAGACTGGCCGTTATTCAACATGCGGGCGGTAACTGCCGTGGCAATGGCGTCGTCCAAATTAGCGCTCGGCATCACGATAAAGGGGTCGGTGCCGCCGAGTTCCAGCAACGTGGGCTTAATATGTTTACCCGCCAGGGCTGCCAGCGCGGCCCCTGCTGGTTCACTGCCCGTCAAGGTTGCCGCCTTGACGCGATCGTCTGTTACGACTTCCGCCACAGCATCGGCCCCAATGAGCAGCGTTTGAAACACATCTTCAGGGAACCCGGCTTTGCGAAAGATTTCCTCAATCACCAATGCACTTTGGGGCACGTTGGAAGCGTGTTTGAGCAAGCCCACATTGCCCGCCATCAACGTTGGCGCCGCGAACCGAAAGACTTGCCAAAACGGAAAATTCCACGGCATCACTGCCAATACAATGCCGAGCGGCTGATATCGCACGAAGCTTTGGCTAGCGTCGGTCATCGCCGGAACATCCTGCAAAAATGCGGCTGCGTGCTCGGCATAAAATCGGCAGACCCAGGCACATTTAGACACCTCTGCGATCGCACTTTTAATCGGCTTCCCCATTTCCTGGGTCATGATCGCGCCATAGGCTTGCTTATTGTTTTCTAAAAGATCAGCGACAAATTGCAGCCAAGTTGCTCGCTGCTGAAAAGACGTGTAGCGATACTGCTCAAAGGCTGCTTGGGCACGGTCAATCCGGTCTGCGATCGCGGCTGAAGAGAGAGAGTCAAACGTTTTGAGGCGTTTACCGTTTGTGGGGTTGGTAGTGGCAATAGCCATAATGACCTCCCGATGACTGTTGTCAGAAACGTATATTTCTACTCTGACAAGGGAAACCTGGGTTCCCGGTCAAATCGTATTGATTGTTCATTGACAACAGTTTTCGGGCCAAAAACGGAAGGTATAAATGCTTAGCCCAATCCTGTTTTTGGGTTAGGATTGCTACCTTTCCGATTGAAATATAAACATTTGCAACTGTAAATCTCGCCAGTCCTTAAATTGGTCTTAAATAGTCGCACATCTTCAAGACTTGCCTCTATTGTTTGAAGTCAAGATACCTCCTAACTGCGTCTCCAGCCCTGTCAAGTTTTGATGGGGCTGCTTTTTGTTTTGGGGGGTAGATGACTCTTTTGACCCTGTTTCACCGATCGGGACAGATGAGCGAACCTCGACTGATGGATTTGTCCTAGCTCAGCAGCTACCGTCATGGGTGTCGATGTGAAGCACGGCTCAGTGACTAGCGCTAGTGGTTTATCCGCTGCTTATTTCATCGGATGCATCTCTAAAAATCGGAGCAACAGCAGGCGATGGGGTTGGCCTAGCGGCCGCACCTGATTAGCCACCGCAGAAAACCGCTCGCCGCGTTGAATGTCTGCCACTGTCCACAGTCCCAGATCCCAGCCTTCGTTAAGCTCTAACGCGTCTATAGGCACAGTCAGAGGACCATAAAACACATGGCGAACAATATTTTGGTGCTCCCATCGAGTGAATAGATTGAGATGGGGCGGCACGTAGTTGATTTCTTCCTTAATCTCGCGCCAAACGCCCTCTTCTGGGGTTTCGCCCGGTTCAATATGGCCGCCAAAAAAAGCCCAATGCCCTGGATACACAATGGTGGGAATATTGTCTCGCAGCTGCAGGAGAAACTGTCCTTCGCGAATCAGCAGCGCGATCGCCACTTCCACCTTGTCCGTTGTCATTGCCTTTACCCATGGCTTCGCCTCAGACTATATACCCAAGTTGTCCAATAGGGCTGTCGGCTGGATGCCGATTAGAAGGCTCTGGCATGGCTGGCCAGTTCCATCGATTAAATGCCCAAAGCTGGGCCCTTGAATGCATTACGGACTCAGCGTGTAAAGCCCCTGGCACTTACAGTTATAGATATGCCCCCAACGTGTGGCTTTCTGCCGCTACTACCCCCCGATAACCCCGTGAATTTGCGGATGACTTGGGTAAACTCTTGGTTGGCAGGCAAACAAATTCGTTCACTGGGAAACTTTTATGGCGATCGCACTATCCCCCACTTCCTTTATTGATAAACCCATTAAATTTGG
>CAZFWL010000672.1:0-2690 GCA_964522775.1 uncultured Halomicronema sp. | reverse complement strand
CCATTGACGAGGCCGATAGCGCCGACTATCGCGTGATTCACGAGTTTTTTGAGCCGTGGCAAGCGGCTGGGTTACGGGTCATGGAAAATGAACTAGATTTAGCCCATCCCACCTTTGTCCATACCAGTACCTTTGGTAGCGAAGAGCATCCCATTCCTGACTCTCTGGAAGTCGAAAATACTGACTACGGCATTCGCGTCCGGGGGCTGCTGGGCGTCGTCAACCCCGAACAGCAGAAAAAGAACCTGCAGATGACCGATGGTGACACGGTGCGATCGCTCGATATGAGCTGGTATATGCCGTTTACCATCAAACTCAAAATTACCTATCCCAATGGGTTAGAGCATATTGTGGTCAACACCATGACCCCCATCAGCGATTCCACTTCACAGATGGTGCAGTTTTGCGTGCGTAACGACACCGAAGCTGATGTTCTTACGACTGACGTAATCGCTTTTGACCGCGCCGTCACCCTCGAAGACAAACGCATTCTGGAATCAACCGACTATGACGTACCGCTCTCTCCCAGCGGCGAAGAGCATATGTTCACCGATCGCCCCGGCGTCATGATCCGTAAACGGCTCGTCGCCCTGTTGCGAGACCATGGCGAAATCGAACAAACGCGAGTCACGCAAACTCAGCCATCTAGTCGAGTGTCTAATCAGCTGTCGAAGTACAGCAACACGGCGATACTGAAATAAAGGAGGAACAACTTTACATAAAGTAGGCTGTTCATTGGAGTGTGGACATCTTTGACGCTGAGATGTTGGTTAGAGTCGCCAAAACTATCTCTGGCTAGGGCTTTTGCGAAGTAATCGCAAGCGACATCAATCTGCGAATCACGACATTTAATGTGCGGGCTTACAGCGAACCAAAGCGCTGCGTTAGTGCGGGGTGTCGGGAGAACATCGCACCGCAGAGGTAAGAATTGCCTTCGCCTGAGAATCTGCATGAACAAATCTTCTTTCCATTTCTCTCGTAAGTTAGACCGATAATGGTCGTCGCCCCACCGTGATGGCGTGAATCAGACCCACATGGCGAGCCTGCACAACCTCAAACCCTGCCGCGGTCAAGCAATCGGTCAAACATCCCGCTGCATAATCTCGGGAATACGGTTCCCGAAACAGGTCAATTACCCATCCCAGATGCCGTAACGCTCGCTGACTGCCCTCTAAAATCAGTATTTGTCCGCCCGGTTTGAGGAGTCGCCAGCTTTCCTGCAAAACCACTTGCGTCGCAGCGGGCGGCATTTCATGAAGCAGAAATGAAATGGTGATCACATCGAAGTGTTGTGACGCCCAAGGAGATTGCTCCGCCAATCCATGCTGCCAATCGATCACCAATTCCGCTTGCTGCGCTTTGTAATCTGCCATCACCAACATGTAAGGAGACAGATCGAGCCCCGTCACCTCCGCCTGGGGAAACCGCTGCTTTAGCAGCAAGGTAGTCGAGCCGGTCCCACAGCCCAAATCCAGAATGGCTTGCGGTTGGCCCTGAATATGCAATAAGAGTTGGCGGCGCAACCAGCCCTCATGGGGCGGCGATGCCAATTTCGTCACGGGGTCGTAAGTAATCGCGGCGATCGCCGTTTGATAGCCCCCCGCAATCCCGTGGAAATCTTTACTCTGGTGGTATTCAGGACAAATCACACCAGGATCTTGCCACTTCGCGATTGCTTGTTCCCAATTCAGTTGTTGAAACCAAGCTAAGCGATCGCCACCAATCCAAAGGCGGAGTAGCTGCTGTAGTAGCCAGTTGTTCATCAGGCGCGTAAGGTACAGAAAGAAGTGAGCCGAAACAGAGGGCTGGAGCAACCCGCATCTTATGCTGAAGTCTTTGCCGCCGGATAGCAACCTCAATCGCATTATTAAAGTGCTCTCTACCGGGCTGATTACCGCTGCTTTGGGACTAGAGCTCGGGAATATTACTGCTCATTTCTTCGGCATCGACCCCTTTGCTAATCTCGAAATCGCCTTCTGGATTGGTCGCAGCGCTCTGGCGATTCACGCGGTGGAAGGGGCGATCGCAGCAGCCTACGCACCATCCCGGCAGAGATCGGCCTTGAAAACTGGCATCTACACCTTCTTCGTCGGCACCGTCGGATTAGTCGAACTGTGGCAACTACCCCAACTCGCAGACGACCCACTCCAGTAAAGTTGCATTGATTTCAGTATGGAGAGTCTAGGGGGCGATCGTAATTGACACTTTCATGTGCCAAAAGCTATACCAGTAGACAACGTACCTAGAAAAATCCAACGTTGTTCTGGTTGTTCACGTGAACAGTTTGGACCCCTTGGCATATTTATTCCCCAAGCAGCAGCTACTCCCCTAAGTGGAGCGGACCCCCCAAGTTATGGGGGCAAGGGTTGCTTTTATTAAGGCATCTTCTTGCTTGGTTCTACTCTCGGCCGTTCGGGATATCTCGAATACTCAGTCTTAGAACTGAGTAGCTGCTTCGAGCATTTAGCTCTAGCAGTCGCGAGTTTGAGGAATAAATATTTTAAGCGCTCTTGACTAATTACCTAAGCCATCAAGGCAACGCTTCAGGCCGCATTTCTGGTGCGGCCTGTTTGGGCTATTCGCGGTGCGTAATGTACATCATTACGAGGAAACTCGCATGGCTAAATTGCCAAAATTCAAAGACGCTGCTCTGCGCCGTCAAGCCTTAACCCATCGATCTTTGCCTAATC
>CAZFWL010000671.1:0-2697 GCA_964522775.1 uncultured Halomicronema sp. | reverse complement strand
CGACCTCGACTTTGCCATTTTTCAATGATCGCCCAGTGACAATCCGGAAGGGAATGCCGACGAGTTCCGAGTCTTTGAACTTGACTCCAGCCCGCTCGTTGCGATCGTCCAGCAAAGTTTCTACGCCAGCCGCGTTGAGGTCGGTGTAAAGTTGCTCGGCAGCGGCCATTTGGGCCTCATCGCTGACGTTGGGCACCACGACAATGGCGTGGTAAGGGGCGATCGCTACAGGCCAAATAATGCCGTTAGCGTCGTGAGACTGTTCCACTGCTGACTGGGCTAAGCGCGAGACGCCCACGCCGTAGCAGCCCATCCACAGCGGCACCTCATCCCCTGACTCGGCGGTGTAGGTGGCGCCCATGGCCTGGGAATATTTTTGTCCCAGTTGGAAGATGTGACCGATTTCAATGCCGCGCGCAGTTTGCAGCGTTTGGGACGGATCGTGCGTGGCGCGATCGCCTGCCTGGGCTTCCCGCACATCCACCACCAGCAATGGTTTGGGATACTCCTGATCCCAGTTGCCGCCGACGGTGTGATACCCCGACTCATTTGATCCGGTAACAAAGTTCTGCAAGTCAACGGCGGTTTCATCCACCATGCGCAAAAACTTCGACTCTACTTCTTTGAGGTCAGGCTGGATATAGTCATCGGCCAGATTCGGCGCGATATAGCCTAATGGCAGGGGCTTGGCAGCCCATTTGCCCTGCATTGTTTCGTCAGGAACTTCCAAGGCGATCAACGCACTGGCCCCGTAGTTGCCCGCCAGTTTCGACAGCTCATTTTGCAGCTTGGTATCATTCACATCCTGATCACCACGAATGCTTACGAGCACAAGCACCGTATGTCCCGTGTCGTAGACCGCTTGGTATAAGACGTTTTTAACAATTTGGGTTGGCGAGCACTTAAGGAACTTAGCCAGTGACTCAATGGTGGGGGTATTGGGCGTGTCTAGCTTTTCAAATGTTGTGAACTCAGAGGGCACGGCATCGACTGGCAGGGATACGGCTTTTTCCACATTGGCGGCGTATTTGCCGTCCTCGGTATAGAGCACTTCGTCTTCGCCAGCCTCGGCTAGCACCATGAATTCGGTCGAACCGGAGCCCCCGATCGCCCCGGAATCCGCATCCACCGCGCGAAACTTGAGCCCGCACCGCTGCAAAATGTTGGTGTAGGCCACATACATGTCCTGATACGTCGCCTTCAGACTGTCTTCGTCAGCGTGAAAGGAATAGGCATCCTTCATGATGAACTCGCGCCCCCGCATCAGGCCAAATCGAGAACGAATTTCGTCGCGGAACTTGGTTTGAATTTGGTATAGATTCAACGGTAGTTGGCGATAGGAGCGGATCATGTCGCGGGCGATCGCGGTTATCACTTCTTCGTGAGTGGGTCCGAGGCCCATTTCCTGATCGCGGCGATCGATCAGGGAAAACATGATGCCTTCTGCTTTGGTGTAGGTATCCCACCGGCCCGACTCTTTCCACAGATCGGACGGTTGCAGTTGCGGCAGCAGGCACTCTTGCGCTCCCGTAGCGTCCAACTCTTCTCGCACAATGGCCGAGATTTTGTTCAGTACTCGCCACAGCAGCGGCAAGTAGGCATATACGCCGCTCGCGATGCGTCGCATGTAACCCGCCCGCAGCAATAATTTATGGCTGGGAATTTCCGCCTCGGCGGGGTCTTCTCGCAGGGTAACGAACAACATCTGAGAGAGGCGCATGGGGCAATCTCCTGCCTAGAACATTCCATCACAGCATTGTAGAGACTTTTGGCCAGGGGCTAAAGCGTTCTTTGGGCTTTGCGATCGCCGACCTCAGTTGCCGACCTCAGTTGCCGACCTTCATTGCTAGGACCGCCGCTCGGCTGCACAAATGTCAAGCATTTAGAGAAAGTCAACGTATCGTTAAGCGCACAGTACTGCTCGTCGATATCTGTCAATCATAGGCACAGTTCAACTGCAGCTAGCTGGCAGCGGGGGATATGAATCCTGAAATGCGTGAGCAGGGGTTGGTAAACCTTGCATAATCCCGAAAAATGCTGAACTCGCTTAGATCTCGCCTCATAATTTAGCTGAGCCAAATGCTGTGTTAAACCATGCCGATGTTGAGGAGTGGAGTTCGATATGAGCTAAAACAACTCACCTCTCTTTAATCTTTAGGTAATGAACCCGCGTCTAACCAAACTTCTCATTGCCAGGAAGTGTTACCGAAGGCCGTGAAGTTGAACTGGCTGGCAGGACTCCACTGCCGAACCTAGATGAGTTTGATTTCAACTCCTTCTCGGTGCAGAAACTATCCGCTCAATCTGCAGCCATACATCTTAATTAGGTGCTCGCGTCGTAATGCTCAGCGTCGAAGGTTATCAAGATTTAGACCTGATTCATAGTGGCCTCAACTCTCAGGTCTATCGTGCTCGCCGCCAGGCTGATCAGCAGCCGGTTGTGCTCAAAATCTTGCGCAAATCTTATCCGACCCCAGAAGAGGTGGCGCGCTTTCGGCTGGAGTTTGACTTGACGAAATGTCTGAAAACTCCCGGGATTATTCAGGCTCACACCTTAGAGCCGTACAACAACACCTTGATGCTGGTGCTGGAGGATTATGGCGGTCAGGCGCTCAAACAGCTGCTTCCAACGGCATCTTTGTCGCTGCCAGCGGTGCTCGAAATCATGCTGCAAGCTGCCCAAGCCCTAGAGGTGAT
>CAZFWL010000670.1:0-2699 GCA_964522775.1 uncultured Halomicronema sp. | reverse complement strand
TCAGTTCGTCGTAGCAGCGCTCGCACCCGTGCCAACATCTCTTCCAACTCAAAGGGTTTGGTGAGATAGTCATCAGCTCCGGCGTTAAACCCATCAACTTTATCTTGAGTCTGCCCCAGCGCCGTCAACATCAATACCGGAATCTCTGCTGTCCGAGTGTCACGACGCAACCGCTGGCAGACGGTCAAACCGTCAACCTTAGGCAACATCAGGTCAAGCATAATCAAGTCAGGCAACAGCTGAACCGCTAGAGCCTGCCCTTTGATCCCATCACTAGCTTGACTAACATCGTAGCCAGCCATCTCCAGATTGACAGAGACCAGCTCAGAAATAGATGGATCGTCGTCGATAACAAGTATGCGGGGCATTATTCAAACCACTTTCTTTGACTAAAGAATATTGCATTACAGCTTGAAAAGCATTAATGCGAACTGTTTAAAACTGCAAAGATCCCTTTACAGCATTATAAGGGTCGATAAATCAGCCGACGCTATTGATGAACACAATTGCTGAAAAACTCAATCGTCTTGCTTGGAGGATGTGAATTCAAAACTGAGAGCCCAATAGTGAAAGGTTGCAAAACTCTAAGATCTGCGGAGAGCGAAGGTCAATCCTGGTCTGAGTAGCAAGAATGAAGCTGTTTGTCTTTTTTGCAGCCATTTAGAAGCTGCTGTGAGGATTAACAACCAGCTGGCTCACAGTTATAGGGCTGAAGCATGCTGGGGCATTCGGCGATTATGTCTGAACGGATGGCTTTGTTGTGAATCCAAGCAAAGTCATTCGTTCACTAAGCCAGCAGTTGATCAAGATATTGATAAAGCGCCTCATCCTCTTGCCCGGAGAGGCGTTTGGACTTTAGATCAATCAAACCTTCGGATAGTATGTCAGCTCGTTTTTTGTAGTCGCGATGGGCTGTTAGTAAATCGATGAAGGCGCTCCGTTCGATCAGTTCACGACTAGCTTCGTTGGCCAGTGGTTCAATAACCTCTTTCTCTTCAACATCATATTTCATCAAGAAAATTAGGGCCTGACTTAAGGCCTGTAAGTCTTTTTGGAGTTGCCTGGTATCCAACTCTAGGCGCTCAAAACCAACCTGGCCTTCGATACGTAGTTCAACGATTGGCTCTTGTGCTGGCAGCAGATTGCCCGCTACGATCGCACCTTCAATGGCTTGGTTCGCCTTTTGAACAACATCGGCCTCGCTGTCACTATCATTGGTTTTGACCTGCAGTCGAACAATTGGACGTTGCCGATAGTCTTGTTTGAGCTCAGCATGAATTCCATCGGCGTTCACTTCGACTAAATACACGCCCCGTGCGAAGCTGGCCTCTTCAACATTGTTGGCTTCCAAAGAGCCTGGATTGAAAACCCATCCCCCCTCGCTGTAGTTCTTATGAATATGACCCAGCGCGAGATAGTCGATCCCTGCTTCCTTCAAAGGAACGAGTTCCGAATATCTCAATGCACCGTTGTAACGAGCAATCTGCCCTTCCAAACCATGATGAAAAAGGAGAACTGTGGTTTCTGGCCCCGGCGGCAAAGATCTCACCGCAGCGGCAATCTGTTCAATCGCTCGGGCCGCAGCGGCTCCATACCAAGCTGAGCCAATTACCCTCACACCGCAAGGCAAATCAATATAGCCGCCCTTTTTCTTTGACTCATCCCACGGCGAGTACAGTGGTTCGCCAGCAGCTAAGTTGCCCGGCTCAAGCAACTTCAACATGCCCCACTGCGACAAATATCGGAGCCAACTGGTTGAAGTCCCGTAAGGGGTATTGTCATGGTTACCCTCAATGGCTAAAACCGGAATATTAGCAGCTTGCAGCTGTTGAAAGCAGAGTTGAGCTTGGTTCAGTACTGCGGGCTGAATGACACGATGTTCAAACAAATCGCCAGCAATAACAACAAAATCGACCTCAGCAGCAACCGCATACATTTGAATCGCATCAGATAACGCAAAGAAGAAGTCTTTAGTGCGCTCAGGACTGTTGTAGCGATCAAAGCCTAAATGAATATCGGCTAAATGGAGAAAACGCACCATAAGGCATGAGACCCCAGTAGTGTTCAGTCTGCTCAAAGACTACAGTAGTGGCATAGAAGAGAGTCGGACTACTCGACACCAATCCCCTCTGAAGCACTGCTATGCAGCGGACTCGGAAGTGGCCAGAGCTTCTAATTGTTTTTGTTGATCCTGAGTGATGCAGGACTGGATCATGTCCTCAATATTGCCTTCAAGCGCGGGGGAAAGCGAAAAGTTTTGGTTAAGGCGATGATCGGTGATGCGGTTATCCTTGTAGTTGTAAGTGCGAATTTTCTCAGAACGAGAACCCGTACCTACTTGAGAGCGACGCATTGAAGTGACTTCTGCCTGCTGTTCTTGCAGCTTCATCTCGTAAAGCTTGGCGCGCAGAATTTGCATTGCTCGTTCACGGTTTTGAAGCTGCGATCGCTCCTCCGTACAGAAGATGCGAATACCGGTTGGCTTATGAAATAGATCGACAGCCGTCTCTACTTTGTTCACATTCTGGCCACCTGCACCACCAGAACGGGCTGTTGACAATTCTACTTCTGAAGGGTCGATATGTATTTCTACATCGTCAACTTCCGGCATAATCGCCACTGTTGCAGTCGAAGTGTGTACACGTCCACCGCCTTCAGTAACAGGTACCCGCTGAACCCGGTGTACCCCAGACTCATAC
>CAZFWL010000669.1:0-2700 GCA_964522775.1 uncultured Halomicronema sp. | reverse complement strand
CGATTTCGCTGAAGGGCAAACACGTCCCCGTCGCTGCGCCGTTGCCCGCCGTGATCGTCACCAAAGTGTCAGGTTCCGGCCAGTTTCCCTATTTGATTTGTTTAACCCAAGATAACCAGTGGTTTGTCGCCACTACCAGCGACGTCGTGGGGCTCCATGCTGAATATACTCGCGTCGCTGCCGTTGATGAGTTGGAACCGCCTGCTGGGTTACCCCACAAACCCGGTGCCCATTATCCAGGCGATGCTCATTCCGCAACGATCGCTTGCCAGGTGCCGCAACCGCCACCATTGGAAGAAATTGCCCCAGAAGTAAAAGAGCAGTTGGCTCGCACCCACGAGGTCGAAGAGCGCATGGCCACCCATCCGGCCCGCGCCTACGGCAATCCGAAAAAGACTCTCAAACAATATCGCCGCATCCAGCGCTTAGAAGATGAACTCCGAGATCGTCAACGGGCACTGGCTCGATTGAGCGATCGCTACTGGCAGGAATTTGTCAGCATCATGGCCGTATTAGAAGAATTTGGCTGCTTAGAAGCCAATCAGCCCACTGCCTTAGGAGAAACCGCCGCCGCCATCCGGGGCGACAACGAGTTATGGCTGGGACTTGCCCTGACGTCAGGAGAATTTGATGCACTGACGCCAGCCCAACTGGCTTCGGCCTGTGCGGCCCTGGTCACCGAAAGCACCCGCCCCGACACCTGGGTCGACTATGACCATTCCACGCCGGTCGATAACGCGCTTAGCGGGTTGCGCCAACTCCGCCGCGAAATCTTTCAGAAGCAGCGCCGCCATGATGTGATGTTTCCCATCTGGTTGGAATATGACCTGATTGGGCTCGTTGAGCGGTGGGTGGAATTTGGCGAAAAGGCGACGATGACAGCGCCTGAAGGATTTGAAGCGGCTCGTCAAAAAGGGAGCGATCGCAGCGACTGGACAGAACTCTGTGACCACACCAGTTTGGACGAAGGCGACATTGTGCGGGTGTTGCGCCGTACCCTCGACTTTCTTTCCCAAATTCCCCACGTACCGCATATTTCCGACCAGCTGCGCAGCAATGCCCGCCAAGCCTGCGACTGGATGAACCGCTTCCCCGTCAACGAAAACTAGCGATCTGTTGAGGCGGAAATATGCCGATTTCGTCTTTCGTCTCAACAGATACTAAATCTGCCCTCTGCCGCTAGGCAAGAAGGCGATTTTCAAAGCGGCCAAATTGAGCGTAGTGGTCGAAGGCACTGGTGAAAGCGCCGTCAGCGATCGCGGCAGCCACATCTGGGTTTGCCATGAGATAACCACTGAGGTCCAGTTGAGCACTGGGTTGACGGTTTTCGAGTTGGCCAGCAGTTGCAAAGTGGTGCAAGCCGTCGACCAAGCTACCGACCTCAACCGCCGCAGCGACATCTGGATTTGTCCTGAGATAGTACGCTTCACTGAAAAGAGGGCTCAGGCTAGGAGGGTTAGTCATAGGTGATCGACCTTCCTCTTTTACCCCGAAGTGAATGTAATGCTCAAACGCGCTTTGCAAGCCATCAGCCGCCACGGCCGCTGCCACATCAGGATTGCGAGTTAAGTAATCGGCCTGGTTGAACGTAGCGCTGGGGGCGCGATTTTCTTCATGACCGATCGCGAGAAAATGTTCTAGGCCACTCTGAATGCTGCCCGCCGCTTTCGCCTGCGCTACGTCGGCATTGTTTGCCAAATAAAAAGCCTCGGAGTACAGCAGACTGGGATCGCGCCCTTCCTTCAGACCAGCCTGAATGAAGTGGGCATATCCTGACTGGAGACCGCCGGAGGCAACCGCCGCTGCGACATCTGGATTCTGGTGCAGGTAATAAGCTTCATCAAACAGCTTGGCGAGGGGTAGACTGTCAACGGCCTGAGCCGGGATGATGGCCGATGGCCCTCCCTGATACTGCAGCGCCTGCTCATAGCTAAAAAATCCGACGAAATTGCTGGCAGCGGGTGTGTCCCCATCAGTCGTGGGGGAATCTGGCTCAGTGGGTAAATCGCTGGGTAATTGAAAGCCAAAATCCAGTCCGGTGACAGTTTCACCCGTTGCGAGCTCGATTTGGTGAAAAGTGCTGCCGACTCCCTGAACTTGTACATCGTCAATAAACCATCCTTCGAAGTTATTGAGCAGTGCATCGACAGTGTCAAAGTCGAACTGGATTTGGATGGTATTGCCGACAAAGTTATCTAAGGAAAGGCTGGCGGTTGACCAACTGGGAACTTGGCTAGAGCCGTTTTCTAGCCCCTCTCCTTTGAGCGCCAAGGTGGTGAAAGTGTTGCCATCTGTCGTGACCCGCACTCTGGGCTGGTCAGTTGTGGTGTTCGGTTCGACGTTCAAAAAATAGTTGAAGGTCAGCTCAGCGCTAGTCAACCCAACTAAATCCAGAACAGGGGAAGTAACGCGGCCTGCGGTGTGACCGACATCGTAGTTGCCGCTGCCGTTCGCGGTTTCGTCTTGCCCAAAGTAGAGACTGTGAACTGGCGAATGACCAGGCTGATTGCCTCTGGCGGTGGTCAAATGCCAAAGCCCCGCAGCGTCCGCACCAGTATTATCGATCGCAAATCCTTCTAGGCTCGCGGTGTCCCCCTCACTAAAGTCAGCATTGAGCAATGCCACGGTGCCTGCTTGCGGAAAGGTTTGTTGCCAATTCGGGGGGGCGATCGCCTGCACCTGATAATTACGAGCCGCTAA
>CAZFWL010000668.1:0-2706 GCA_964522775.1 uncultured Halomicronema sp. | reverse complement strand
ACTAGCGATCGCCTGCGCTGAACAAATCGAGACTTCATGCTCGCCAGAGCAACCGCCAAACAAAACCCCTACCCGTGTCTTTGCCATGATTACTCTCCCTTTGCCGATTCTAGAACGACCTACAACCGCGTCAACCTAACCATCATGAGTTGATTGACTAATGCTCATGGAGCGCGATCATACCTAAGTATTCCTACCACTTCAGAACCGCAAAAAAAACCCTGAACCTCGCATATGAGATCCAGGGGCAACAATCAGGGTGCATCTACCAATCCAGCTTTCTCGTATTCGTCAGCAAGTTCCGGAGAAAACGGCTTCTTGAGTAACCAATCAATCTGCAAGGCTTTATATACCTTGCTACGGATGAAGAAGTTTGGGCGAATTCCGCTGTATCGAACATCACTGATGGGCAGTTAGTATTTGGTCAGAATACTCAAAATTGTCAAGGAGCCATGATGACTGAGTCTGTGAACTGTGAAAAGCTGGCTGGAGTCTTAAATCGTGCGAGTGCTCAAGGCAAGCATCAATTTTGCAAAATGCTTTGGGGCAATCAATCAGAATCAATTCAGTCGCAACTTATGCCATATCTGACTGAGCAAGCTCAAGATGCCCTCAAGGAAGAAGAAGCCTAAGGCAGGGAAAACGCGGATTCAGTACCCATAAGCCCTAAGGAAGATAATTTCTCCGTCTTGAGCTACCTCTAAGATTTTCTAGATACATCGGCAGCCCTGTCAGAAGTTGCTTCCTCTGTTAGCCCTGCCCCGCTAAACTTACGCAAACTGCCTGCAAGACGGCTAAGGTTTCCTGGCCCATAGGCAATCTAAAATGCTCGATGCCGGTGCGGGCTGGCACGATAGTGGCGAAATCCTTGTTGTGGCCGCCAGGTAATCGCTCCATCTCGTTGAGTCCAAAATACCTGGATAAGTTGCTGCTGCAGCCACCGCTCAAGCGACTCCGGCAAACTGTGCCCGTAGCAGATTGCGACCTGAGGGGCGATCGCTCGCACAAGAGCCGCGTTAAGTTCATCACCGGCCCATACCAAGACCTGACTTTGCAGGGCTGTACCTGTCTTGGCTAAGTGCTCTTGAGTAACCAAGGATAATTCAGGTAGCAACAGCCAATTTTGGCGATCGCTTAACCGGACAATCGGATTATCGACTCCTAGCAGTTGTAGGGAGAGGTTATTCAATGAGGTGCTGGTACCTGCTTGCAATTGATGAAACTGACTATGGGTGCTGAGTCTCATCAGTGCTGTAGAAATGCTTCACGGGCATGCGAGTCAGTAGACTTTGCCACCCCTGCCGATAGTCAGGTCCAAAGGGAAGCGCGATCGCTGAGTCGAGATGATTAATCCCCGCCTGGGTCAAAAAAGGCTCGACTGTGTAGTAGGCCGTTTTTGCATCGCCACTATTAATCAGGGTTGTGTGGCCATGATTTTGCTGCACCCAAATCAGGTCCTGCCCAGTGGCTAAAACCGTAACTTGATCCTGTGTTATCCAACGCCATCCGAGCGGCCCCACAATCAGTATCACAAATGCAATTGCGAGCACAGATTGCAGCCATTCTTGGCGTTGTCGCATCCAACTGCCACCGTACCAAAGCCCCAAGAGCAAGGCATACAAACCAAAGACCTGCCAGAGCGTAATTTGACCAATCGCGATTGAGCTACCTGGCAACTGACTACTCGTTTGCGCGAGCCATAATAACGCCGTCGCTGGATAGTAGAGCAGATGAGCCGCAGCCCCACCGAGAGGCGGCAAGAGCAACGCAAACGCACTGCTGACAATGCCCCCCAAACTGACCACAATCACCAAAGGCATCGCGACGACGTTGAGCGCAATACTGAGTCCTGCCAGCACGTTGAAGTGATATAGCGTCAACGGCAAGGTCCATAAGGTTGCAGCAATTGGGACAGCAACCCAAGACGTTAACCTTACTGGCAACCAGTCTAGTCGGCGTGTAAACGCTGACACGGTCGTAATTAAGCCCCAAGTCGCCATGACGCTGAGCTGAAAGCTTATACTCCAAAGCCAATTCGGATTCCATAACAGCATGACAGTCGCTGCCGTGAGCAGTGCCCCAGCTGGTCGCACTCGCCGATTGGTCACTAATGCGATTAGAGTTGCTCCACCCATTAAAGCGGCTCGAATGACGCTGGCTTGGGCACCCGTTAGCATTACATAGCAGATCAGTACGCCGAAACCACACCAGGCCTGAAACCGAGGAGAGCGAGATCGCAGCAGTGCCAGCACAACTCCCAGCAATAGCGTCACATGGAAACCGGAAGCGGCGATCGTGTGGGCTAGGCCGACCCGCACAAACACATCTTGGACGTTGCTGGGCAGATCAACTGCTTTGCGCCCCAGGGCCATAGCGCTAACCAATTGTCCCAATGGACTGCCCAAGGCTCGTACTTGAGTGCGCACAATCCGCTGCCTTAAGGACCAACGTCCCCAGCCGTCAGCCTGATTAAAGTTGAGTTCCTTGGCAGCCAACCCCGTAAATGCACCTTGCTGGGCTAGGTAGACTTGAAAGTCAAACCCATTAGGGTTCATCGCTGGCTGAGGATGATAAAGCTGGCCTCTTACAGTCACCTGTTGCCCGGCATGTAGTCCGGTGATTTGCAGGAGTGGAGCCGTAACATACACTCGTCCGCGCACCGGTAACTGAAAAGTGACCGCGCCCTCAGCGTCCAAAACTTGTAAA
>CAZFWL010000667.1:0-2710 GCA_964522775.1 uncultured Halomicronema sp. | reverse complement strand
TCGCCGCAACCTCGACAAAGATGCCGTCAATTTTGATGAGCTGCGTCAAGAGAATCTGGAGAAAGATGCGATTAGCATTTTGGCAGCCATCGACTTTGATGAATTGCGTCAAGAAAACCTTGATAAAGATGCCGTCAATTTCGATGAGTTGCGTCAAGAGAACTTAGAAAAAGACGCGATCGCGTAAGTTCTCATCCATTCCAGCTGACGTTCTGATTGACATATCCACGCAGGCCCCCTGAATGATTTTCGTTCAGGGGGTTTTCTGCAAGCTTGTTGCCCGAACTCCGCAAGAGTCGATTATCTTTTGGGCTCTAAGGGTTCTGATCTGTGAGGATTCGCAGCCTTGTTTCTTGGCCTATTCGATTAATGGGTGATAGGCTTCATCGGTATCATTCTCTGTCATCACCCGGCTATGCCGTTCCTGGTATGGCCTTCTGTTGGGGTGGTTACTGGGCTACCGAAACTTGTGCCACCCACACCAATAGGCTTGCACGAGATCATGAGTGTATAGACATACCCCCGGTAACGGCTCCCCAAAAATTCAACTCTCTCGTCTCGAGTAGTCTGGAGTTACGGGGACTATGAAGCCCTGGTCTTCTGATGAGACCCATGCCTAAAAGCAGTGCAACGCTCATTAGCGTTAATAGCTCGCTTCAGCTCTAACCTTGCGTGACGGTCGCTGCTCTGCTTCCCCAACAGTTTGCATTCCCTTGCCTGCTTGGGAATACAGCCAGCATTCTTCGTGACCCTCACTAGTGAAGGGGGTTAGAGTGATTCATGCAATCTCGTCAACTCTCCAATAAACTGTCCCGCCTGCTCAGATTGCTTAAATAGCGCTCAAGGCATGCTCCTTGATTGGTGAGGGCGATTTGCATTGAGACCTGCCTACTTAAGGTATGCGTCTACCGTTAACCATGCGACCTAACATGCAGTCTCTTTTCGCCACGATCAGCGGTGGCGCGGGCTTGCTTCCGACAATAAAAAAGGGGCTCATAACGAGCCCCCTTTCTCAAGCGATCAGAAGTGATGTCGCTTATACAAGTGGTGCCATTCTCACTGCATTAGTGGTGAGTAGTTCCTGTAGCTCTTCAGAGTCCACAGTTTCTTTCTCCACCAACATGTCAGCGAGCTTATCAAGAATGGCGCGATTCTCGACGAGCACTTGCTTCGCGCGGTCATACGCTTGGTCAACCAAGGTACGCACCTCGGAGTCAATGATGGCTGCTGTTTCTTCAGAGAAATCACGCTCAGCCGTGATGTCACGCCCCAAGAACATGTTGCCCTGCTGACGTCCCAATGCCACTGGGCCAAGCTCGCCACTCATGCCAAACCGAGTAATCATCTGGCGGGCGACACGAGCGACCTGCTGCAAATCATTCGATGCGCCTGTGGTAACTTCTTCGTTGCCGTAGACGATTTCTTCAGCAATACGGCCACCCAACGCAACCGCCATCTGATTTTGCAAGTAAGCACGGGAGTACAAGCCGGATTCCAAACGCTCTTCGCTAGGCGTGAACCAAGTCAAACCGCCAGCACGACCGCGAGGAATGATGCTAATTTTTTGAACCGGGTCATAGTCGGGCATCAAGGCACCCACTAAAGCATGGCCAGCTTCGTGATAAGCAACCAGCTCCTTGCGGCGCTCACTCATGACGCGGTCCTTCTTCTCAGGACCAGCCAGAACGCGGTCAATAGCGTCGTTAACCTCATCCATGGAAATTTCCGTGAGGTTACGACGAGCTGCCAAAATGGCTGCTTCGTTCAACAGGTTGGATAGGTCAGCACCTGTGAAACCAGGCGTACGACGAGCAATCTTGTCGAGGTCAACGTCTTTAGCAAAGGTCTTGCCACGAGCGTGAACCTGCAGAATCTCGGAGCGGCCCGCAAAGTCAGGGCGATCGACCACCACTTGACGGTCAAAACGACCAGGACGCAGTAAAGCGGAATCCAGTACGTCAGGGCGGTTAGTGGCCGCAATGATAATGATGCCGGTATTGCCTTCGAAACCATCCATTTCGGTCAGCAACTGGTTGAGCGTTTGTTCACGCTCGTCGTTACCACCACCCAGGCCAGCACCCCTTTGACGTCCTACGGCATCAATCTCGTCGATAAAGACGATACAAGGAGCATTGTTCTTTGCTTGCTCAAACAGGTCGCGGACACGGGAAGCACCGACACCGACGAACATTTCGACAAATTCAGAACCGGAGATGGAGAAGAAGGGAACGCCTGCTTCGCCAGCAACTGCCTTTGCTAACAAGGTTTTACCGGTTCCAGGAGGGCCAACTAGCAGAACGCCCTTAGGAATTTTTGCTCCGACTGCGGTGAAGCGATCAGCGTTTTTGAGGAAGTCTACAACCTCAGTTAATTCCAGCTTGGCTTGCTCAATGCCAGCAACATCGCCAAATGTCACTTGAGTTTGAGGCTCCATTTGTACCCGAGCTTTGGACTTACCAAAGTTCATAGCTTGGTTGCCAGGACCACTCTGGGCGCGCCGCAGTACAAAGAAGAGTACGACTAGTAAAAGCACCGGAATCAAGAGGGTGCTAAAGAGCCGAACCAAGACGCTGTCATCATTTTGCGGAAAGACAGCGATATCGACGTCATTCGTTTCGAGAGTGCTGATTAACTCAGGGTCGTTGGGCAAGTTCACCGTGACTTGACCGCCACCAGCCGGATCCGTAAAGCGAGCTTGACTGCGACCAGC
>CAZFWL010000666.1:0-2715 GCA_964522775.1 uncultured Halomicronema sp. | reverse complement strand
GCCCAACTCGCCACCCCAAATAAAGGAATCTGCAACTGCTGAGCCAACGTCCGCGCGACAACGACACCGATGCGGGTGCCTGTGAATCCCCCTGGCCCTTTGGCGACGGCAATATACGCCACCTCTGACCAAGCATAGGGCGACACAAAATCTACCAAACATTCATGCAAATAGGCCGTGAGATCACGACCCAACGGCCAAACCTGAGATCGCTGGGTGCCCTGCTCTAAATCCTGTAGCGCCAGCCCCAATTCAGGACTGCTTGTATGAATGGCTAACCCAATCATGCGTCCGAACGCACCGTGCCATCAGGCATGATCGTCTCTTGCAGGGTGGCTCCTTCCAGTACCGCGCCTTCAAGATCAGCATCCTGAAAATTTGTGCCGATGAGATCAGCCCCGCTGAAGTTTACCTTACTCAACTGGGCGGAAACTAGCGAAGCAGCCGCACAGTTACTACCCAGTAAATTCGCGTCCTGCAAGTTGGCGTTGGCAAAGTTGGCTTGACTCAAGTTAGCGCGATTCAAACGAGCGCCCTTCAGGTTGGTGTTTTCCAGCGTCGCACCACTCAGCACCGCACTCAACAAACGGGCATCTTCTAAATTGGCTTCATTCAGATTGGCCTGGGCCAGCTTCGTTCGCTGCAGCTCTGCTCGCTTGAGATTGGCCCCGCTCAGGTTCGCACCGGACAGATCGGCCCGGCTCATTTCCACCCCAATCAAACTCGCTTTGCTGAGGTCGCATTCGCGGAGATTCACATTTGAAAGGTCAGAGCGATTGAGGTTAACCCCTGACAGAATGGCCTTACTCAACGTCGTTTCGGCCAGATCCGCCCCGAGTAAATTGGCCCCGGTGAGGGTCGCCCCAGTCAGGTCAGCTTTATTCACATCGGCCCCGCTCAAGTCGGCGCTAGAAAGGTTGGCACCCGACAGATTTGTAGAGGATAGGGTGGCACCAATAAAGTTAACCCGGGATAGATCGGCCCCGCTCAGATTTGCCCCAGTCAGTACCGCATTACTTAAGTTGGCGCGGCTCAGGTCAATGGGCTCGTCTGAAGCTGACTCACGCCATTGATTCCAACTGTCTACACCTGCGCGCAGCTTGGCAAGTTGCTCTTCGTTTGCCATGTTGCGGTTCGACCTCCTTTAATACGTGCGCTGCCCTGTGTATTGAGTGAACGTTGCCCCGACAGGGCAGTAATCCCCGACGGCCCAGTGTGAGAGCCCGGATTTCACTCACAAGTTATTTCAGCAGCTAGCACCCTGTTTCAGCGTCCATAATGACATAATTCAATGCTGAGTCAGTCAAGATTCCAGAACTCCAGGCAGATCAGTGAACACTAGGGTCGGCGCTGACCAGACGGCGGCCAGGACCAATGAGTCAGATTGCCGGAGGAGGTGAGGCTGAAGAACCCGCGATCGCCCTCTAAAGTTACTGCTTCGGAGCGTAGCGCCACGATTGCCCCATTCAAAGTGGCGGATTGTATGACTGCCCAATGCCCCATAACCGAACTATCTGGCTGACCATCGCTAGCCCATAACTGCAGCTGCCCATCTTGGCTCCCGGCCATTACCCACCGTTCGGTGGGATGGGCCAGCAGCGATCGCACCGGCAGATAAAAACCTGCGGCCTTCTCAATGTGAAACGTTCCCCCCGTTTGAGGACAGCGCCAGCGTAAAGTAACGTCCCAACCGGCTGTCACAAGGATGTCATCACCGAGTAGCCAAGCGATCGCGGTGATCGCTCCCGGTTGCTGGCTCAGCGTACGCAAATGGGTTTGGGTCGGCCAATCCCACAGTTTGAGGCGGCCCTGACTGTCGCCACTGGCAAGGGTTTTGCCATCGTGACTAAAGGCTAAACAATTCACTTTGGCCGGGTGGTCGCGCCATATTCCCTGCCAGGTTTGCCGCGACCAATTCCATTGATGAAATTGTCCTTCCTCATCAGCGACTAAAAGCACTTCACCGGTGGGGCTGAAGAGCAGATACGAGATCGCAGTGTTCAGCTTTGCCAGGGTTCTGGGCTGCCAGCGATCGCTTTGAAATTGCCAGCAGCATAGCTGTCCCTGACGATCACCAGTCACGAAAATCGGTTGTTGAGGATGGGCCGTGATCGCCGTAATGCTTTGCGGTGGTGGCTTGAGGGGTAAGCCTGTCTCTGTAGGTTGGGTGAGAGATCGCACGTTTAAGCTGCCGTCTGCAGTTAGTAGTAAGCACTGCTGAGTCGCTGGAATGATCGCCAAATCCTGACTCGGTTG
Organism: uncultured Halomicronema sp.; assembly: GCA_964522775.1. Taxonomy (GTDB): domain Bacteria; phylum Cyanobacteriota; class Cyanobacteriia; order Phormidesmidales; family Phormidesmidaceae; genus Halomicronema. The sequence continues at coordinate 459 of CAZFWL010000666.1, read as the reverse complement.
CCCCCATTCAGTCGTCGTCGCAGGTGTCCAGTTTTGCGGTGATACGCGCCGTTTGGGAACGGGATCAGGCGGTGGGGGTAAGGTCATCCCGAGACTCGCCATGGCCGTGGCCGCATCGGGCAGGCGATCGCGCAGAGCTGGCTGCACCATGTGGTCGATCAAAGTCGCTAAGCTAGGGGCCACATCGGGCACAATACTGCGCCATTGCCAGCAACCGTTGACACTGTCAAACAGGTCAAAGGGTTGCAATCCCGTCAGCAAGTGTAGACACACCACTCCCAGGCTGTATAAATCGCTGGCGTAGGTCGCCTCCCCGCGTAACTGCTCTGGCGAGGCATAGTCGGCACTGCCGATCAGCGTTCCGGGGCGAGCCATTTGCGTTGCCGTTACAGGTTTGACAGCGCCAAAATCCACCAGCCACCAAGCTGCTTGTCCCGGTGGTTGCCGAAAGTTACTAGG
>CAZFWL010000665.1:0-2718 GCA_964522775.1 uncultured Halomicronema sp. | reverse complement strand
CTTCAATGTCCCACTCATCCGTCAAGAGCGTGGCGATACTCTCGTCCGTACCCTCGAGAAAGCTCTGCTTAGGATTTTCCATGATCTGCTGCCAGCAGTCCAAAAATGCCAGGCTGAAACTGGACCCTTGAAACACGGGAGCAGGCAAACATTGCGTGTCGTGATATTGCAAGATTATGGGCTTACCCAGTTGAAACCAGTAAGCCAAATAAGCTTGAACCTTTTGCGCAGAAGCCATAAATACCTTGCAGTCTGAACAAGTCAGTTGCTGCGGTTTGTGTCGTCTATTTGATCCTAGTCTGTGATTCCTGAAATCATAGGGATCTTAAGGGTTTGAAAATTGTTGTAATAATCAGCGGACTTCGTTAAGCGCAATGGGGTTGTTCGACTGAATTTCCCTTACTGTCTAACGTTGTCAGGCTCCAGCGCCGCGACTGGGGTGCCTGACTGCCTCAGATCAATCGCAAATCCTGCCACCACCAGATATGTGATATCGGCGATCGCCGCAACCTGTCGCGTTAAATGACCTAAGCGATCGCGAAAGGTCCGTCCCAGGGGATAAGCCGGCACCACCCCCCAGCCGGTTTCTTCCGCCACCATAATGAGCGTGCCTGGAAATGCGGCGATCGCTGCAAGTAACCCCTCTACTGTTTGTGCCCAATGCTCATCCGACTGCTCTAAGCAATTTGCAGTCCAGGTGCCCAGCGAATCTACAATCCAGCATTCTGCGGTGCCGCCGGTGGCTAGCGTAGCGACCAGCTCTGTCGGGACTTCGAGCGTTTGCCAGGCTGACGCGCGGCGGCGGCGATGCAGTTCGACCCGGGCCTGCCACTCAGCATCGTCAAGATTAAGCTGCGACGTGGCCACATAAACCACCGGCTGCTTCTGTTGCGCCGCCAACTGCTCGGCCCATTCGCTTTTGCCCGATTTCGTTGGCCCGGTAACTAAAATGCTGGTTCCCATGGATGATTTTTGAACTGGAGCGATGGCTTGATCGCCTGTTTTTAGAACCGTCAAATCGCGGGAAACAAGACAATCAGCGTGGCGACTCCCACGATGACCATCAGGCCCGCAGGCATGAATTTGCGAGTCTTAATTAGGCGGATGATGAAGGTGATAACGAGTAACAGCGTTACTGCGATCGCCAGCCAACCGCCCCACGCTGCGGCCTGAAGCAACCCCACCCCAGCAATCACCAGTAGGATGCCTGTGATGATGCCAGAAATCAACGAGGGCTTGCTACCGGCTTTTTGATAGCCGATGATGCCGCCGACAATGGACAGCACGGCATAGACAAAGGTCATAACAATCGCGGGAGACATCGCAGCTTTTCTCGTTTGGGGGGCTATTTCAGCATAGTTGACGCGACCCGCACCTTCATAGAGTTCGAGGTTGCGGCTCAGAAACTGCTGCCAGTTGGTGTTGCCCTAGCCACGCGCCCCAATGAAAGATGGTCACCGCCCAGAGCGACTCTGTGCTGTAATAAACCGCCATGGCGATAATGCCGAGACACAGACAGGGATACAGCTTAAAAATGGGCGAGCCATGGGAGTTTGCCATCGAACGGCGGCGCGATCGCCAATGGCAGTAAGCCACAAATAGCCCCAAACTTATCCCGGACCAGATTACACCTGTCCAAAACTGTACGGCTTCCGTCGGGTGGGGCAGCAACAATACTCGAAACCAAAACTCTTGCAGCAGCGCGGGAGCTAATAATCCTCGGAGTGCTTGCTTGAGCGAGAGGCCAGCGGGAGCCTGACCGAGTAGTTGTAGGGTTTCTAAGGGGTTGGACAAGTCGAACAACTGGGTGACCGCAAATACACCCAGCCCGACCAGCACAATGCCGACATCGCGCCAACGGGGCCAGTGCAACGCTTCAATTACCCGCGAAAACGCTGTTGGAATGACGACATAATCGCCAAATAATTCCGTCGGTGCGAGGGGCAAAATGGTCGGATCAGCGCCGCCCACTTGATTGGTGCGGAGGAACCACAGCTCAGCGCCGTGGTTGAGCAAAATCGCAGTCACGTTGTCGTAGGCGACTCGCGGTATCACGGTGCGCCAACTGAGCAGATTATTCATCAAGGTATTGACGTTGCGGGGAGCGCGATCGCTCGGCTCGATGCCCACTAGTGCCTGAGCATTGTCTTGCCAATCGGGACGGGCAATGCCAAGGGGAACCAGTTCTCGCTGGACGGATTGCCCCAGCGCCATCAAATCTTCAAACAGCAGCGTTTGCGAATCGTCCGGGTGGGTTTCGAGCCAGGTGGTGATGGCGGGTTGTTCCGTTACCTGATTTTTGATGACTTGAATCGTCTCGTACAAAGCCTGGTTAGAGTCTTGCACGCAAGACTGAGCCGGGGTCACGATCGCGGCCCCGGTGCCATCGCCGGTACGATAGCGCGCCATCATAATCTGTAGCTCTCGGCGAAATTCGGCAAGGGGTCGAGGGTGGCCTCATCAAACTGATAAACGTGACTCAGCGAGGGGATTTTGACCATTACGTCAGAAATCGGGCGGGTACCCAGCCAGCCCCGCTGCAGGTTGCCCGTATATTCAGCCCACAGTGTTCGCCCGGCCACAATGCCCTGCGGATTATGGGAATACACCTGGTCGTAAATGATTTGCAGGCGGGGCATTTGTGTAAACGGATCGAGCACCACTTCTCCCAAACCATAGGCATAGTGGCCGGTAACGGTGCCCATGACGGAGCGTGGT
>CAZFWL010000664.1:0-2726 GCA_964522775.1 uncultured Halomicronema sp. | reverse complement strand
ATGCGACCTACGCAAGTAAAGGTACGCCGAGTCTGCAATCCCTCAGCTCGCGCACCATGATTGTCACGGGGTTAATCCTCGCAGTGTTTTTGGGACTGCATCTGTGGAGTTTCAAGTTTGGCACCTATTACGGCACGCAACTGGGCGATGACCAAGTGCGGGATTTAGCTCGCCTTGTGGTGGAAAAATTTCAACATCCTTTCTATGCCTTTGGTTACAGCGGTGTCATGCTGCTGCTTGGTTTTCATCTACGCCATGGCATTTGGAGCGCGTTACAGTCTCTCGGTCTCCAAGCGAAGGCGATTCGATTCACTGCATATGGTGTGAGTTTGGCGGGCGCGATCGCGATCGCCACTGGCTTTGTGTTACTTCCGCTTACCATTTACTTTGGCCTGCTGACCTAAGCTTCATGCGGTGATGGACGCACATGAGACCTGTGTAAAATGTTTCCTGGAATACGGTGGCCGGATAAGCGGTCGCCTTTGATGATGTTGGGGGATCACGCGCGCTCAACACACACGAGGAAACAGGCATGGCAATTTTGACTCGATGGTTCTCGTCACGCATGCAAAAAGTGGCCATGATGACGGGCATCACGTTACTCGCGGGTGGTTTTGTCCGCCCCCTGGTTGCACCTGCAACAGCCATTCCATTTTCCCTCGACCCTCCAACAGAGGCTCCTAGTCTTCCGTTAGAGCGGGAAGCAATCGATCAGTTTTGCCCAGCCGATTTACCCGCAGCGATGGATGCCATCGTGGGGCGATCTCAATTTGGCACCGCCGCTTGGGGTGTAGAAGTTTATGGCTTAGCCGACGGGCAGTCCCTCTACACCCACAATTCTCAACGCTTCTTCATCCCTGCGTCGAACATCAAATTGCTCACCACTGCCGCCGCCATTTACACCATTCTGGAGCAAGCCCCAGATCGCCTCTGGCACTTTCAAGACGATCTGAATTTGGTGAACCGCGACAGCCATAATGGCCGCGCTGACGAACTGTTGCGGAATATCGGCGGCCAAAGCCGAGTCAAGGCCATGCTAGAACCGCTTGGGGTTGATCCCGACAGTTATGTGCAAGCTGACGGTTCAGGCCTATCGCGCAGCAACAAAGCCGAACCCTCGACCTTTGTAGCGCTGCTCAAGGCCATGCACGAAACGGACGAACGAGAACTGTTTTACGACTCCTTGCCCATTGGTGGGGTCAGCGGCACCCTACGCAATCGGTTTAAAGGCACGGTTGTACAGGGCAAGGTGCGGGCCAAAACGGGCACTCTGCGAGGGGTTAGAGCGCTGTCGGGCTATTTAGAAACTGACGACTACGGCACCGTCATTTTTAGCATTATGGTTAACAAACCTGGGCAGTCGGGCCGAACGATGCTGACGGCGATCGATGACATGGTTTTGACCATGGCCCAGCTCGAAGCCTGCGATTGATAGATACTCTGCAAAATGGGGAATGCCAGACCTAGCGCAATATGGCTTCCATCTAATCGCTCTTCAAAAGACTAGAAACCTGATTTTTGCCAAAGGAAAACATAGTCCTCTGGTGAACTGGCGAGCTGTGCTTTGACAGGATTTTGGCGAATGTAGTGCCAGATGGCGGTGAAGGCGCGATTGTGCTTGTGAGCTTGCGGGTGGTCGCGGTAGGGACATTGCAACGTGCATCACCTGATCCATGAGAGGCCCATGACGAATCCCACGTTTGTTTAGTTCACAACCGAGAATTAATTCGGTCAGGATTGTTGCTTCACTGCAAGGTGAAAATTTCGATTTCTTGGGCTCGCCCTCGAATCGGGACCGAACCCAAGGCTTTGAGTGCTGGCTGAGATCGCAATTGGTGAGCCGTCGAACCACTCATCAACAGCGGTGTTGACCAGTCTTTGGTGAGGGCCTCAATGCGCGAGGCGACATTCACGGTATCCCCAATCACCGTAAATTCTAGGCGGCCAGTCGCCCCCAAGCAGCCCGCTACAATTGGGCCAGAATGCAGCCCCACCCCAATCGGCAGAGGACATTTAGCTTTACCTTGCAGCACAATCTGCTGAGCCGCCTGGAAGGCTTGTTCGGCATGATTGCTGAGATGGGTGGGCGCGCCAAAGACGGCCAACATGCCATCCCCCATAAACTTGTCAACCCAGCCGCCATGCTGTTCCACGATTTCAGCCAAAAAGCTCTGGATGGTGTTCAGCGCATCTAGCACTTCCAGCGGACTCATGCTTTCTGAGTAGCGAGTAAAGCCGCGCAAATCTGTCACCAGGATCGTCACCTCACATTCCTGAGCATCTTCCAGCAGTCGCGTCGGACTCTCGAAGGCGGTCTCGACGACACTCTCTGGTAAAAACTGCTGCATCAGCAAGCGACCCGCTTCGTTTTTGCCCTGGCGGCGCACAATGCTCGCCGTGAGCATGCCTAAAAAGCCAGTGCCCAGAATGGTGAATAGGGCAAACAAGGTCACTACCGCATCAAGCTGAAACAAAATTGCCGCGTAAACAAAATTACCGAGCGCTAAGCTCGTACTGAGAATGGACGATCGCGACTTCACCCGGATGCCGCCTGACACCGCTAAGAAGCAGCAAAATGCCGCAACGTTGGTGATGATTTCAGGCCTGTGGAAGCAGGTCCTTCTACATGATGGAAGGGGAAGAGGAGGGTACAAGAATGGAGACCCAGACTGGAGGAGGAGCAGTGGGTGTGGCGTGCGCATTGGCTCAAGTGTCAAAAGGAAGGT
>CAZFWL010000663.1:0-2726 GCA_964522775.1 uncultured Halomicronema sp. | reverse complement strand
TTCCAGTCTTGATTTTCCATTCCGGGTCGCACATGAGCAGCGCCACATCGCAGGGCAACAGTACTGACTCTCCGGCATGGAGGTGAATACCAGCATGGCCCGTCGGCTCAATGGGACTACGCACTTTGATCACCGGTAGCGGGATGGTGACCACGCTTTCTTTCGGACGTCGCATACTGGGGATGACTTCCAGGTAAGGCCGGTACTGCTTGAGCAGAGCGATCGCGCCGTCGTAGGAACTGCTGGCCGCAAGAAGGTTCTCATAATGAACCTGCTGGATAGTCATAAAATCTCCGGTCATTGCCTTCGCTGCCATCTTAGCCAACCCCTTAAGGCCATCGCCAACCCGGCAAGCGGTCGCTGGCAGGTGCCAATCGCTTGCCCTCTGGTCTGCGCTTATGATGAAAGGCATTGTTTCAGTGTTGGTTGCGTTCGGACTTATCGCTGTTCAATAGCACTGGTAAATATCGTTCGTATTGCGATCGCCCCCGACCTTATGGATCAGGCTTTGCCCCGCACCGAGTTAATTTTGACTGTTTCCCAGCGATCGCTGGGACAAGTATCACTGGATTGGATGCCCCAACCTGGCAACCAGGTCCTGCATGAGGGACAGACCTATCTGGTGCTAGAGCGGCGGCATCAATATCAATACGCCACTAATCGGTACCAACTCCACAAAATTCAACTGTATGTGCAGTTAACCAATGCAACCGAAGATAAGAGTTGGCTCGGCGATCGCTGGGTGATTGGCGACATGACCTGCGAATACAATGCCCACTCAGAACTCGTGCGCTGTGCCGTCAATCCCGAAGGTCCGTGTGATGGCTGTGCTCACTACCAGCGCCGAGCTTGATTGGCCGGGGGATGGCTGCTGACAGGGGTGATGAACTCGGCAAGATTTTAGAAATACAGCAGCAAATTGAGACCGGGGATAGTGCGCGACAGGGTCCACAGTAGGAGTGCGACATAAGCCAAGCCAATCGCCCATTGATACCACACCAGGGCAGTCACCAGGCCGGGAACGGATTCATCGCGCAAACGCAGGTCGTTAAAGCCGAACTTAAACCAGTTATTCAGACTGAAGTCGTAGTAGTTGAGCCAATTGCGGCGCTTTTGCCAATTGATAGGGTAGAAGCGATCGCGAAAAAACGGAAACTTCGGAATGATGGGTAAGCGGGCGATTAGCAAACGGAGTTGGCGAGCACTACCATCTTCAACCAGGTAACTGGTTTCGAGCTGATCATGAAAGCGGCCACGACGATACAAAATGGCGGTCAGCAGGAGCGGGACCGGCAGCACTAGCAGCGCGATTGCTCCCAGCGTCCACACTAGGGATTCCCCAAGGCGCAATAGCACTAGATTACCAAAGCCAAACAGCCCGACAAAGCTCCCTAACATCCACGCGATTTCTGATGGGGGCGGCGTGATCACGGTAGGTACGCGACTACGATAGCGATCGACCCACCAGAACAGCAGGCTGGAGAGCGCTACCGCGACTAGGCCCACCCCCAGCGTTAATCCCACACTGGTGCCGTATTGACTCAACTGTAACAACGCCGCTAACAACCCCCAGCGTCCAGCTAACTGCAGACGCGATAGCCAAGAGAGGGACGGCTGAGCAATGATGCGATCGCGCACTTTTATATAGATAGCGAGATCAATACCCTCTAGATCGAGCACGTCAGCAGCGGTAACAAAGGGCACTTCAGCTCGCTGGTCAACGATCATGTCACTTTGCGCCGCAGAGAAACCGACTTTCTGGAGCTGCGATCGCGAGGCGGTATTGAGGTTCACGTCGGTGAGTCGTTGTTGCAGCGATCGCAACCGCAGCCGTTCAGTGAGGTATTCAACCCGATTGGCATCCGCCACTTGCTCTAGTTCGCGAAAGTTGCGCACCAGATTGCGCATCAGAGTTTCGTTACCCGCCAAGCTGGGCACGGATAGCACGCGGCCAATGCGCCCAGGGCTGCCCAGCAGTTGGCTTTGGTTACTACTAAAATCGAGTCCGGCAACATTAATGCGGGTGGCGGGACTAAAACTGGCATCGCCAAAGTCCAGTTGATTTTGGATCACTGCGCCGCGAAAATTGGACACTTGCGCGATCCGCGATTGCCGAAAACTCATCGCCCCACCAAATCGCGCTTCAGTGAAAAAAGTATCGCCCGCAAAAGTGCTTTGGGCAAAGTCGCCACTGGCTGACCAGACGGTTTTGCTAAAGTCAGCGGTGTTTTGGAACGTCACCCGACTGAAATTGACGGCTTGCTGAAACGTCGCTTGCGCGAATCCCGCACCATCACTAAACTCAGCGCCCTGGAAATTAGTGGGCCCTTGAAAGCGGGTTTGCCCCAGACGTAGGCGGTCGAAAAATAGCACGCTGCGGAACCGGACGGCCTGCTGAAACTGGCAGCCAACGCAAGCCACCGCGTCACTAAAGCGGCTTTGACTGAAGTTGGCTAACTGTAAGAACTGGGCTCCCGGCGCGTTGATCGGTTCTAAGAAAAAGATATCGGACGCCAGCACTGGCCCTTCAAACCGGGTCTGCGAAAGATTGAGCCGATGGCGAAATAGATACAGCCGCAGCGCCGGGGACTGGGGTTGGAGTAGTAGAGATCGCGATAATTGGCTGAGCTGCGACAAACGGCGGCGATCGCGCTGTAATTGCGCCTGCTCGCGTTCCGTCAGCAAGGGGAAAAACGCCTCGCCATACAAAGGTTCTCGTAAACTCA
>CAZFWL010000662.1:0-2730 GCA_964522775.1 uncultured Halomicronema sp. | reverse complement strand
GTATAAACCAGCGGTCTAGGTGGGCAAACGAGCGAAGGGCACATAAATTTGAAACTCTGTTCCCTGGCCCAGATTAGAAGCCACAATGAGCCGTCCACCGTGCCGTTCTGTCACGATTTGGTGACTAATGGAAAGTCCGAGTCCGGTTCCTTTGCCAATTGGTTTCGTGGTGAAGAAAGGATCGAACAACCGCGCCCGATGCTTTTCGTCAATGCCGGGGCCATTGTCACGAATGCGAATCAAGACTTCGTTTTGGAGCTGCTCGGTCGTGATCGTGATTGTGGGTGGGGCCGATTTCTGCGCTCGGGCATCGGCCGCAATTTCTTGCTCTAGGGCGTCGATGCCGTTGCCCAAAATGTTCATAAAGACCTGGTTGAGCTGGCTCGGATAGCATTCCACGAGGGGCAGGTCGGCATAGTCTTTGACCACTTCAATTGTGCCGCGATCGCATTTTGCTTTGATGCGATGCTGCAAAATCAACAGCGTGCTGTCGATGCCTTCGTGCAGATCGACCTCTTTTTTCTCGGCTTCATCCAGTCGAGAGAAGGTACGTAACGACGTCACAATCTGCTGAATCCGTTGACTCCCAATTTGGAAGGACTTCAAGATTTTGTTGAGGTCTTCCAGCACGTACTCTAAGTCGATTTCCTCGATGAAATCCTCAACTGCGTCGGCTGGTTCCGGATAATGTTCCTGATAGAGGCTGAGGAGCGTCGTGAGGTCGCTTAGGTGCTCCTTAATGTGAGGGATGTTGCCGTAGATAAAGTTGACCGGATTGTTGATTTCGTGGGCGATGCCCGCCACCATTTGTCCCAGACCAGACATTTTCTCAGTCTGAACAAGCTGGGTTTGGGTGTTTTGGAGGGTTTGCAGCGCGTTGGCTAATTCCGCTGCCTTTTGCTGGGCGAGTTCGCCACTTTGCTTCGTTTGTGCATAGAGTTCAGCCTGTTGGATGGCGATACTGACTTGGGCGGCGAGGGCCTTGAGCAATTTCATTTCTTCTTCTTGCCAGTCGCGAGGGCCCGAGCATTGATGAGCGATCAGCAGACCCCACAGTTCATCACATACGAGAATCGGCACGATCGCATTGGCCTGTACCTGCATCCCGAGTAAAAACTCGCGATGACATTCGTCCAGCTCGGCGGTGGCCACGTTGGGGATCGTGCGCACTCGCCCTTCTAAATACATCGACGCATGCTCTTCCGGGAAGCAGGTGTCTTGTGTTTCGTCATTGAGCAGCGATCGCCACGGCGCTTCTACCGATTCCGTCACGACCCGCCCGAGCCAGTTCTCGCTAAATCGATAGATCAGCATCCGGTCAACCTTGAAGAGCTGGCGGACCTCTTGGACGGTGCGCTGTTGAATTTCGGCAACGGAAAGCGACTGACGAATCTGGCTGGAAATTTGGTTGAGCAGCTCTTCTTGTTTTGCGATCGTGCGGTAAGTTGCTTCCGACTGTTTGAGCAAATCTTCGGCAATTTTGCGCTCAGTGATGTCTTCAATGGTGCCGAGCAAGCCAACGACGTTGCCCAAGGCGTCATGCAATGGGAGCTTGCTGGTTTCACGCCAGCTCAGTTTCCCGTCGGCCTGTAGCTGCGATTGTTTGATGCGCAACATCGGTGTATCGGTTTCCATCACCCGGCGATCGCACTTCAAATACCAATCGGTCTCTTCGGCGGTCCAAGGCAAATCGGCCTCAGTAATTCCGATTACCTCACTAGGGTTATTGAAGCCAGCCATTTCGGCCCAGCGCTGGTTACAGCCTAAATAAACTGAATTCAGGTCTTTCCAAAAAATATATTGCGGAATGTTGTCTAGCACGACCTGTAAAAACTCGGCCGTTTGATGCACTTGTAGGCCTGGCGGTACGACGATTTGTGAGGCCCGGCGCAAGGTTGGCGGTGCAGCGTCAGTCGTCGGGGGGGGCGTTGGCAAGTTGGCTAGCGAGGCGGCAGTCAGGTCAGGCATTTCAGCCCCGACGATCGCGTCTGGATACGCTTCTAACTGAGCTGCAGCTAGGCTTTTATTCTCAGCTTTATCCATAGCCTGGGGCACCACTGTGAGGTGGCTGATACTAACGATGGCCTCGACCTGCCCTTGTTCATCACAAACAGGCGTGTAAGTGACTTCACAAAGTTGTAAATCTTCGTCCTCATTCGGCAGGGCGTGGACTCGTTTTTCGGCTTTGCGCTGTTGCAACACCGTCAGCAAAGCGTCTTCGACCTGCTGCCAATACTTCCGCCAAACTTTGGGCAGACCGGTTTGTTTGGTCAGTGTCGCCAACTCTGCATTCCGCTGCCCCCTCCATGCCAAGGTGCTCGCATCTAAGGCGGCGGCAAAAGGGTCGCTGGTCTGCACGTAGTGAAGCTCGCGGTCAAACAACACCATCCATTCCGGTGAACCAGCGACCAGTTGTTGCAGGGCGTTAGGCAGGGTAGACGTGGCAACGGCTGCATCCATAAGCAAAGGTGATGCGCTGAGGATATTAATGATCATTATTGCTAGGGTACCCGCCCGGTCGTGATTCACACGAGCCAAATTTGAGTTTCCCAGTGGCGATTGTCCGTTTGCGTTTCAATCAGCCTTTGTTGATGACAGATAGAAGTGCTCCTGCGGTTTGAACGATGCCGACTCGATCGCCCCACGCGATTTTCGAAAACGTCTGATTGCTAAGAAACTGAAGCATTTCCTGGCCACAATTGACCTGCCTGCCAGAGGGGGCGAACTCAC
>CAZFWL010000661.1:0-2731 GCA_964522775.1 uncultured Halomicronema sp. | reverse complement strand
TCGAAAATGGATTCGCGGTAGACGCCAGTCTTAGCCATCGCCAAAATACGCTGGCTCAGTTCAGTTTCCGAGAGACGGGGAGCAAGTGGCGACATCAGACTCAGAGGGTGGAAATGAAGTTGAGGTAGCAATTCATCAGGCGTAGCCAAGCCTCATTTTGGCGACCTGCAACTGCCAGCATTACAAACCGACGAGCTCACGGAACCAGTCATCATTACGCAAATCAGTAAAGGTATCTTCCATTTGCGCATCGGCCCGTAGATTGGGATCTAACCGCACCGCGAGTTGCAAGTTTTCTAGCGCGATATCGTATTCGCGCTGCAGAGTATAGCAAAGCGCCTTGTGATAAAGCGCTTTAGCGTAATCGGGATCAATCTCGAGGGCGCGATCGAAGCTGGTGAGCGCTTCCTCATCGCGACCTAATTTCATCAAGGCAAGTCCTTGATTATCCCAAGCTTTAGGCGCTTGCGGATTAAACCGTGTGGCTTTGTCAAACGACGATAGCGCTTCTTCAAAGCGCTCAAGTTCCAACGCAGCCAGTCCTCGATTGAGCCAGGCCACCGCATCGTTGGCTTGGATTTCCGTCGCTTTATCAAAGGATTGGAAGGCTTCGGTATGCTGTTGCAACACACCGAAGGAGACGCCGCGATTGACCCAGGCTTCTTGGTAGTCGGGCTTAATGTTGAGGGCTTTATCAAAGGCCGCGATCGCTTCTTCGCGGCGGCGCAGTCGGCCGAGTACCATCCCTCGATTGACCCAGGCTTTGGCATCGTCAGGATTAAGCATCAGGACTTTATCAAAGGCTTCTAGCGCCTCTTCATACCGCTTGATGTCCTTCAGCGCTTGCCCTTTTTGGAACTGCGCCGCGATCTGGTCGGGGACGAGTTCAAGCACCTGATCAAACGCTGCGATCGCCTCTTCCTGACGGTCTAAACCCACGAGAGCGAGAGCTTGGTTCAGCCACACCTCAGCATTTTCAGGTTGAATCGCCAGCGCTTCAGTATATTGCTCCAAAGCGGCAGCGTAGTTTTCATCAGCAAGATACTGATTCGCCGCTTCGATCCTTTCCTCAGCAGAAAGAAAGAGATTGGGACGATTGTCCTGCAGGCGCTGCACCAGTCCCGAGACCGTCTCTAGCTGCTGTTGCGTCGTCGCCATGAAGCTATTAGCGACATATTCCGGAGCGAGTTCACCCAGTCGCCGCATAATGGCTTCTTTTTCGCCTTGGGCTTCCGCCTGCAGGGTGATCAACCGCTCTTGCACAGTGCGCTTAACGTCTTCAAGATCAGCAATCACATCTGTACGGCCAGCAGCAATATCTTTTTGCAACTCGGTCAGCTGATTACTAAAGTCAGTCTCAATTTCGGTCAGGCGCTGCCGAGCTTGTTCTTGGCGGGTGGCGGATTCATTTTCTAGCGTGCCGACATGTTCAGTTAGGCGCTGGTCAAAGCCGTCAAGTTTTTCAAGCATGCGATCGCGGCGATCGAAGATGATGTCACGCACTTCGTTCATCTGGCGACCGACTTCGTCCTCCATGCGCGCCAGACTTTCTAAGGCAACAGTGGCGCGATCGCGGCTTTCACCCTGGAGCTCTTTCAGGGTCGCAGACAGTTCAGTAGCGGTCTGTTGTACAGCCTCCCAAGTGACCGTTTTGTTTTCATCCAGATCCGCCATCATGTCGCCAAGTTGACGCCGGAAATCTTCCGCACTGCCGGTCAATTGACTGAGAGCGTCAGACTTCTGATCATCAACTTCATCCTGCAGAACGGTAAAACGGCTGATGAAGTCATCCGCCGACTGCTGCATGTCCGCGAGAATCTGAGCTTTGCCAGCATCGATTTCACCCTGATAGTTGCTGAACTGGCCCAAAAAGTCGTCAAGCGATCGCCGCAAATCTGACAGAGTATTGGCCCGTTGGGCCAGTACTTCATCTTTAATCTGACGAAACTGTTCTTCAAAATCTTGGATGGAACGCTCCATCGTTTGCAGTGCCAAGTCGCGATGGCCCAGGGTGCTGGCCTGCATTTCATCCAGCTGGCGATCAACTGACTGCTGGCGATCGCTCATGGCATCCATGACGCGCTGCTGATACTGCTCTAGCTGGGCTTCCAGATTGTCCCGTAGGGTTTCAAAGTAGGGGGCAAACTCTTCTCGCAACTTGTCTAAATCAGCGAGGGTGAGATCGCGAGTACTCTCGACCGCAGATGTCAGGCCTTGCATTTGGTTGGAAAAATCATCCGCAGATGACGCCATAGTGGAGAGGGTCGCGCCCTTAGTGGTGGCAACCTCATCAGCCATCGCCGTTAACTGCTGCTGAAAGTCTTTGGCACTGGCCTGTACCGAATCGAGTACTGCCGTCGTCTGGTCAGCGGTAGCAGCGTCAATACTGGCGGCCCGCTCCTCCATGCGTCCTTTAATCAGGCGGGCCTGTTCTTCAACATTGCTTTCTAGGTCCGCCAAGGTTTTGGAGAGCAACGATACTTGCTTTTCCCAATCCTCTAACGTATTCGCCTTCGAGTCATTGATTTCAGTCAGGGCCTGGTTAAGCACACGGCGCTTTTCATTCAGCAGGTCTTTGAAGCTCTCTGCATCTTGCTCAATATCGTCGCTAATATCTTCGGCGTCTTTCAAGACATTGTTGAGTTCACGAGTCGCGGTACGAATCTTGTGCTCCAAATCGGACATTTGATTTAGCTGTGTCCGCACAGCAGTCGCCACCTCTTGCACCACA